>JASLAV010000584.1 GCA_030146905.1 Lentzea sp.
CGGACCGCGTCGCGGACGCGGTCCGCATCTACCAGCTCGGCGTCGACGACAACCCGTGGCGGCGCAACAGCGTGCGGGAGCAGATCATCAAGGGCGAGGCGGTGATCGGCGACCGGGTCAAGGGCCAGGACCGCGCGATCACGAAAACGCTGGACATCCTCAAGCGCGCGGCGCTCGGGCTGTCGGGAGCGCAGGCGAACACGTCGGACACGCGGCCGCGCGGTGTGCTGTTCTTCGCAGGCCCCACCGGTGTCGGCAAGACGGAGCTGGCCAAGCAGGTGGCGGAGCTGCTCTTCGGTGACGCCCAGGCGTACCTGCGGTTCGACATGAGCGAGTTCTCCGCCCAGCACGCGGCGGACCGGCTGACCGGCGCACCGCCCGGTTACGTCGGGTTCGAGGCCGGCGGCGAGCTGACGGGCGCGGTGCGCCGCCAGCCGTTCCGGGTGGTGCTGTTCGACGAGATCGAGAAGGCGCACCCGCTGGTGATGGACAAGTTCCTGCAGATCCTGGAGGACGGCAGGCTCACCGACGGGCAGGGCACCACGACGTACTTCTCCGAATGCGTGCTGATCTTCACGTCCAACCTCGGCATCATCGTGGAGGACCCGGACACGAGGCGGCGCAGCCGCATCGCCGATCCGGGCACGCCGTACCCGGTGCTGGAGAAGAAGGTCAAGGACGCGATCCGCGAGCACTTCACGACGGTGCTCAGCCGTCCGGAGCTGCTCAACAGGTTCGGGGACAACATCGTCGTGTTCGACTTCATCAGCCAGGACACCGCGCGCGGGATCTTCGCCAACCAGCTGGGCAACATCGTGCGGAAGGTGCACGCGGAACTGGGCGTGCACCTGGAGATCACCGATGCGGGCGCGCGGTTGCTGGAGGCGGCGTGCACGGCCGACGCCGACAACGGCGGGCGTGGCATCGGCAACGCCCTGGAGAGCAACCTGATCAACCCGCTGGCGCGGCAGTTGTTCGAGAACGACGCCCAGCCGGGCGACCGGGTCAGGGTGACCGGCGTGCAGACCGGCGACGACAGCCGTCCGCCCGAGCTGTGGACGTCCTTCGAGAAGGGCGTGTCATGAGCCGCACGTGCCCGCAGGACAGCTCCGAGGTCTTCAGCGACGACGAGGCGATCTGCCGGACCCACCTCTGCCCTCTCGTCACCGTGGTCGCGTCCGGACAGGCGGTGCACCCTCCCGTGCCCGGCACCCCCGCCGGTCCCGCTGTGACCGGCACGCCCGTGCAGGAGACCGGCCCGCGGCGCGCGGCGTGGTCGGCCTCGGAGTGCTGGCGGTGCGGGCAGCCGTCGCCGAACCCGGCCAACGTCGAGTGCCTCAACCCGGACTGCCACCGCTCGCTGACGCCACCCGCGATGCACATCGCGTTCCCGGCGGGCGAGGTCGAGCTGCAACCGGGCGAGAGCGTCAACCTCGGCAGGCAGGGCCCGCACGGCCGGGTGTTCCGCGACCACCCGAACGTGTCGCGCCGGCACGCCGCGGTCGGCGTCGACGAGGACGGCAGGGCATGGGTCGTGCCGTTCGCCGTGTCCAACGGCACCTTCGTCAACGACACCGAGATCCAGGACTCGATCAACCGGTCCCTGGTCTCCGGTGACCGGATCCGCTTCGCCGCCGGCACGGCCGTGGGCACCGTCACGCTGTACGACCGCTGATCCCCCGACCGGACAAGGACGTTCGTCTTGACCACACCGACTCGACCGGCCAGGCGGTTCCTGCGGCGCCCGGCAGCGGACACGACACCGCTGCCGGAACCCGTCGTCGACCCCCGCACACCGGCCACCGCGCTGATCGCCCAGGCGCAGGCCCAGGGCGTCGCCGACGCCCGCGAGCACGTGCGGGACAGCTGGTCGTTCGGCGACGCGGGCCAGGAGCGCTCCGCCGAGTTCGACCCGACCTACGTGCTCAGCCTGCGCCACCTCCGCGACGCCGCCGTGCAGTCCGCGCTGGAACGCCACACCATGGCGAGCGCGCGTGTCCGCTACCTCGCCGAACGCAGCGAGGAGGCAGGCGGCTTCATGCGCGCGGCGAGGTCCATGATGGACAGGCTCGCCAGGACCGCCGCCGGCGCACGGGAACCCGCGCCGGACCAGCCCCTCACCGAAGCCCGCGACATCGAGGAGATCCCCTCCGACGACCCGGTGTGGGAGGGCGAGACCGTTCCGCTGCGGCTGGTGTGGAGACTGCTGATCATGCTGCTGCTCGTCGCGGCGCAGACCCCGCTGCACCACCTGGTGTTCGAGCACTTCCTGCTCGAGCGGGTGTCCCCCGCGGCGATCTGGACGCTCAGCGCGGCGATGGCGGTCTTCCTGGTCGCGGCACCCCACCTGGCCGCGCTGCTGGTCCGGGTGCGGGAAGCGACGGGCACCGAACGGCGCCTACCGCTGGTCGTGGTGATCACCGCGGTCTTCTGGACCGGTGTCGTGGCGCTGCTCGCGATCATGTGCGGCGCGGTGCTCGGCCTGCACCGCGAACGGCTGGAGCCGCTGCACGTCACCCCGCTCACCGTGGTGCTGATGTTCGCGGGTGGCCTGGTCGTCTCGGGTGCGATGGCGTACATGCTCGGACTGTCGCGGCGGCACCCGTTCCAGGAGTCCTACGCGGCGCACCGGCGCCGGCGAGAGGTGATCGAGGCCCGGCGCCAGGAGCTGATCGACAGGATCTGCCCCGACCACACGGGCGATCCCACCGCGGAGGGCGAGGGCGGCACCCAGCCGCTCGTGGAGGCGGTCCGCGCCGCCTACGCCGCGGCGGAGGAGGCGTACTACACGGCGCTCACCCAGACCGTCGGCGATCCGAGCTTCACCGAGGCCGTGCAGCACCGCAGAGGCCTTCGCCGCGAGGTCGCCCCGTGAGCACGCTGCGCATCAGCCGCACCCACTTCCCCGTCACCGCGCTGGGCCCCGGCACCAGGCTCGGGGTGTGGGTGCAGGGATGCCCGCTGGCCTGCCGGGGGTGCATGTCCCAGGACACCTGGAACCCCGAGGGCGGCACCGAGGTCCAGGTCTCCGATCTGGTGGCGTTGTGGCGGGAGAGCGGCGCCGACGGGCTGACCGTGAGCGGCGGCGAGCCGTTGCGGCAACCGGAGGCACTGCGGGAGTTCCTGCTCTCGGTGCGGGAAACCGGCCCCCGCAAGGACGTCCTGCTCTACACGGGGTACGAGGAGCACGAGCTGGACGAGACGCAACGGCGTGCCGCCGATCTCGCCGACGTGCTCGTCACCGGACGCTACGACGTCACCCGCCCGACAGCGCTCATCTGGCGCGGCTCCGCGAACCAGCGGATGGTGCTGCGGACCGAGCTGGGACGGCAGCGCTATGAGCGGTTCGTGGACCACGTGCCCGAGCGGGCTCCGATGCAGACCCGATCCGATGCCGACGGTGTGTGGCTCATCGGGGTGCCCAGACGGGGCGCGCTGACCGGGCTGGAGCGGCGTCTCCGGGAACTGGGGCTGAGTCCCGAGGACGTCAGCTGGCGCCGCTGACCATTTCGAGAACTTCCGCCGACGGAATTCCGGCCGAGGACGGGTGTCGGTCGAGATGAAGGACGAGACCGGTTGAGATGAACGCCAAAAGCGGTTGAGACGTCCAGCCGGAAGCACTGGGGACTAGTCGTGGTTGATGAGATCAGGCCTGGTTGATGGCTTGACCAGTCATGAGATGCCTAGCGTCGTGAGCACCGGAAACGCACCACTGGCGAATCCGGTTCAGCGGCGCCGGAGAATTACGCATTCCCGTCGCCGAATTCCGAGGCGCACGGAGTGGACTCATGTCTGGAACCCGTATCGACCCTGCTTTCGCGCGGATCCTCGCGGAACGCGGCGAACTGTCCGAATTCGCCGGTGCCGCGTCCGCCGATGAGCTGCGCGCGCTGCGCGCGGCCGTGTACGAGATCGTCCTGCCCATCGTCTTCGGATGCCTGACGAGGAAGTTCGAGCTGGCCCGCGGTCACCGCGGGTGTGCCAGGTCGGTGTTCGCGTTGGAGGACGCCTGCCTCGACCGCTTCCACGACGACATGGACGCGGTGCTGGAGGACGTCTTCCGACACGCCACCATGCCGGTCCACAACCTCGAGGGCTGGGTGCGGCGACGGCTCACGATCGCCACGGTCAACGGCTACCGGCGCAGGCGTGGCGAGCGAGGCGCGTTGCAGCGGCCGAGGATCCCCCGGTGGCTCGCCACCCGGCTCGGCGAGCAGCCGCGGCTGATCTCGCTCGCGACCGACCTGCTCGAGTTCGTGGGCAGCGACGGCTTCGCCACCATCGAGGTGTGGCCGGTGGACACGTGGGCCGAACGCCGTGCCCTGGAGTCCGGTGACCACGAGTCGGCGCGCCGCGAGGTCGTCCGCGACATCGAGGTGGTGCTCACCGCGATGCGCGCCCGTCCCGCCTGGTACGAGGCCTACGTCGAGCGTCCGCTCGGCTGCAAGCGGCACCCGGTCGTGCCGATCCCCCGGACCCCCGGAGACGCCTGTGACGACGTCCCCGCACCGCCCGACTCCGACGAGGTGCTGCTGGCCGAGCTCGCCGGCATCGCCGTGCGGACCATCGGCAGCCGCATCGCCGACGGTGAGAACCCGCGCACCGTCGCGGCGGACGTGGTCGTGCAGGTCTTCACGGACGGCTTGGGCACCGGGTTCGACCGGCTCCCCGGTGGCACGACCGCGTTCGACGACCTGGTCGCGGCCGGCCTCACCGATCTCGCGACCGTCGAGCGGGTCCTGGCCACCGTCCTGGCCGACAGGCCCGTGTGAGGCCGCCCGTCCGTCATTACCGAACAGAACCTGCCGCACCACCGGGGAGAGCACCGGATGACCGAGATGGACGAGATCGTCGCGCGGGCCGAGGCCGCCATCGGCCGCGCCACGTCGTTGCGGGGATCGGAGGTGGCCGCGTTCACGGCCGAGCTGGCGTCGCTGCCGGAGGGCGAGCCCGAGCGCAGCAGGCTGGCGGTGTCGCTGGTCATGGCGTTGAACGACCTGACGCGCCCGGTGTCGCTCGATGTCCTGCCGCACCTCGACGGCCTGCTGCGGCTGGTGGACCACGTCCCTGCGTCGCTGGCGATCTGGCCGCAGGTGCGCGCCTTCACCAGGGCACAGGTGCTGATGCACTCCGCCGGGGCAGGTGAGCGGATCGACCACGCGGCGGCCGATCGTGAGCTGGCCGAGGCGGAGGAGGTCCTTCGCGGTTCCCGGGCAGCGAAGAACTTCGTCGCGCTCGCCAGGGAGATGGTCGCGGCGACGGCCGATGACACGTCCAACATGCCCGTGGGGCTGCGCCGGGTGGTGGACATGCTTATAGCCCGACTCGACGAGCTGCCCGACCACCCCCTCGGCGGCCAGATCAAGTCCTGCGGCGAAATGCTCAAGAAGATGGCGGACGCAACGCGGAAACACGACCCCATGGCCGTACGGCAACTGCTGCAGGACCTCCAGGACCAGAGCGCGGCGCTGCCTCTGGACATGGGGCTCACCCCGATCTTCGACAAGAGCAGGGAGGACATCGAGGTTCTGCTCGACCTGACGGACCCCACCACGTCCGCGCATGGCCGGGCCGCCGCCGAGCAGAAGGTCAAGGAGAGGACCACGAGCGGCTCGCCCTCCGAGCGGGCCATGATGCTCGTCCTCGCCGCCGCCGGGTGCTTCGGCGAGAACGTCACCGATGTCGCTCGCGTCGAGGAAGGCATCGCCCAGTGCCGCGAGGCCGCCGAGCTCACCCGCCGCGGCGAGGAGGTGCACGCGTTCGCCCTCGGCGGTGCCGCGATGGGGATGTACCGGCGTTCGGAGCTGACAGGATCGGTCCGAGGGCTCGACGAAGCCGAGGAGGTCTGCGCCCGCCTCCTCGAACTGCTGGACGAACGCGATCCGCAATGGACGACCACGAACGAGCTGCTGGCCGCGATCCGCCAGCGTCTCGGCGATCTGGACACGGCCAGCACCTTCGACTCGTCGGCACAGCGCACCCACGTGTGGCGGGCGCTCCTGGAACCCGACCCAGCCGAAGCAGGCCGCTCCGTCAAGAACGCCGCGGAGACCGCGATCGGCATCGCACACCGGTGTGTGGTGTCCAATCGCGTGACAGACGCCCTCCGAGCGCTGGACACCGGCCGAGGACTCCTGCTCTTCGCCGAGACCGAGCTCCGCCGCATCCCGGCCAGGCTCACCGCGATGGGCCACCGCGATCTCGCCGAACGCTGGGAACGGGAGGGACGTGACTCCGTCCCGTTGCGCCGCGAGGTCCTGGCCGCCGTGCGGAGCCACCCCGAGTCGGTCGGCAGCCTGCTCGACCCGCCGTCGCACGCCGAGATCCGCACCGCGCTGACGGCGACGGGAGCGGACGCGCTCGTCTACCTCGTGCCGGGTGACAACGCGATGCCGGGGCTCGCGGTGATCGCTCCGAAGGACGGCCCCGCCGCGTTCATGATGCTGCACAACCTGCAGGTGGGCAGGGGTTCCGACGCCGAGCGGTACCTGGTCGCGCTGGCCGACCGCTCACGCGAGGTCGAGCCGCCGCCCGGTGCCGGTTTCAGCGAGATGGTCGGCGTGCTCTGCGACTGGGCGTGGAACTCCGCGATCGGACCGCTCCTCGAGACGTACTTCGCCCGTGCGCTCCCCGGCGGGGAACCGAGGATCGTGCTGGTGCCGATGGGCGACCTCGCGCGCATCCCGTGGCAGGCGGCGCGGCGGGCCGACGGCGTGCACGCCGTGCAGCTCGCGGCGTTCTCCCAGGCCGTGTCCGCCCGGCTCTTCTGCGAGAACGCCAGGAAGTCCCGCATCAGGCCGACGTCCACCGCGCTCGTCGTCGGTGACCCTGACACGAAGAGCCCGGCCATCCCGCTCAAAGCGGCGCGCGTCGAGGCCTACGCGGTGCGCAACGCCTTCTACCGAGGTGGGCGCTACGTGGGCCGCCGGCCCAACAACTCGAACAGCCCGTCGGGCAGGGGAACCCTGACCGAGGTCCGCGAATGGCTCGCGGACGCCGCTCCCCAGGCGGGCACCACCCTGCACCTCGCATGCCACGGCCGGTTCGCGGGAGGCGAGTCGTCCGGGCGGGCGGAACTGCTGCTGGCCCCCGACGACGCCGACGGCCCGGGGCCGGGTGAGCTGAACGCCGCCGAGATCATGCGGGTGCTCGCCGCCGTGCCGGAACGCCGCATCGGCCTGGTCGTGATCGCCGCCTGCAACACCGGCCGTTCGATCCACGGCTACGACGAGGCCTACAGCCTCGGCACGGCCTTCCTCGCCGCCGGCGCCCGCACGGTCCTCTCGACCCAGTGGGCGATCCCCGACGAGGAGACGTCCGCGCTGATGTTCGTCTTCCACCACCACCTGCGTGAGGAAGGCCTGCCGCCGTGGGACGCCCTGCGCCGCGCACAGCTCTGGATGCTCGACCCGGACCGCGAGCCACCCGCCTCCATGCCTGCCGACCTCGCGTCGATGGTGGCGAACCACCACGACGTCGTCGCGTGGGCCGGTTTCGTCCACGGCGGCCACTGAACACCCCCTACCCGCACCACTACGTACCGGAGGAAACCCATGTCGCCGGTGGACAACCTCATCGACGAGCAGCGCGCGGCAGCGGACAGGACGTCCGGTCCCGGCCGAGTCGTCCCGCTCTGCAAGCTCGGCCAGGCGCTGGTACAACGCTTTTCCTTCAACGGGATGAGGGCGCCCGGCGCTCTGCCCGATCTCAACGAGGCCGTCGCGGCGTTCCAGGAGGCGCGCGAACACTTGTCGGGTGACGACCCGCTGCGGGGCAACGTGGGCATGCTGCTCGGTTTCGCGCACGCCGCCCGCGCCATTTACCTCAACGACGGCAAGGACGAGAGCGCCGCGATCGAGTGCTTGGAGGAGTCGCTGAGCATCGGGAAACTGCCGAAGACGCAGGAGGTCGCGGCGCGAGTCATTCTCGGCACGCAGTACGTGCGCCGGGCGATGACGCCATCGGCGGTGAACAGCATGCTGCTGGGCAGTCTGACCGGCGGAGCGGTCACGGCCGACCTGCTCGCCGACGTCGATCGCGCCGAGGCGTGCTTCCAGGTGGTGCTGAACCAGTCGTCGATCAGCGCGGACGTCGTCGAGCAGTGCCGGCTGATGATCGAGATGACCGAGGCCGTCCGGATCATGTGCGGCGGCTCCTCCGGTTCGCTGAACATGGGGAACATCGCCGACTTCATGCGACGGCTCCAGGACATGCAGGCCCGCATGTCCTCCGTGAGCCAGCCGGGGTTCGGCGCCTTCAACCTCGGCGACGCGTTCGAGATCAGCAACGAGAATTCGGACAAGCTCTACGGCTCGACACCGGCCACCCGCCCGTTGCTCGTGATGACCGAGGCCGACCCCCGCGACGAAGAGCCGGCGGCACCGCTGGTCGTGGAGGAAGAACCCATCCCCGGTGTCGCCGACCTGAGGAAGTCCCTGCGCGAACGGCTCTCGCTCACCGCACCGGTGTGGGAGTCCGCGGCCGCGCTGCTCGTTCCCGGCACCGCCACACCGCCGGCGGACGTCGTCGACGACGCTCTGGCGCTCGCCAGCACCATCGTCGACGCCGAGACCGGCTCCGCACCGGAGGACGCGGGCGTCGACCAGTTCGTGCTGGCCGTGCTGCTCCACCTACGCCACGCGCTGGACAGCGGCGCCGATGGAACGGACCTGCACGCCGCGGCCGACGCGTTGCTCGCGGCAGCACGCCTGATCCCGTCCGACCACGCGGCCGCCGTGGTGGTCATGCGCTCGCTCGGAGCGCTCCTCGACACCGGCAGCCCGTTCGGCGGTGTGCTGGACCGGGTCGCGGCCGGGATGGCCGGCAGGTTCGACGCGGTGCTCGGCACCGTCACCGACGAGGACGACCGGGCGGACCTCAACGCGTTGCGCAGCGTCTGCCGCGCGGTGTGGGCCGTTGCGGACGCGAACAAGGCGGTCGCGAACGTCTCGCCGCGCTACCCGTGGCCCGACGCCCTCAAGGCCACCGCGCGGACGATGGGATGACGACGTGGCCGAACTGGTCGGACGTGACTACGAGATCACCCTCCTGACGGAGCTGCTCGCCGGGGTGGAGCGCAAGACCCCGGCTTTCGTCCTGGTGAGCGGCGACGCCGGAGTCGGCAAGTCCCGGCTGGTCGCGGAGTTCAGCGACCGGGCCCGCTCGTCCGGGGCGGTCGTGCTCGCGGGCGGTTGCCTGGAGCTCGACGGCGGGGTGATTCCGTACGGGCCGCTGGTCGAGGCGTTGCGGCTGCTCGTGCGCCGGCACGGCGAGCAGGAGGCACACCAGCTGGCCGGGCCTGCCTGGGCCGAGCTGGGCGCGCTCATCGCCGACTTCACCGACGCCGAGCCCACCGCTTCGATGCTGGGGGCCCAGACCCGCGTCTTCGGCGCGGTGTCGCGGTTGCTGGACCACATCGGCGAGCAGGCGCCCCTCGTCCTCGTGTTCGAGGACGTCCAGTGGGCCGACACCGCGACGCTCGACCTGATGGCCTACCTCGCACTCACCTCATCCGATCAGCGGCTGATGTTGTTGTGCAGCCACAGGTCCAAGCTGCCGGCCCGGCACCCGTTGCGCACCAAGCTCGCGAAACCCGAACTGACCAGGCGCGCGCACAAGATCGGTCTCGAACCGTTCACGAGCTGGGAGTCACGCGTCTTCGTGACCGCGCTCAGCCGCGGTGAGGTGAGCCCGGAACGGGCCGACCGCTTCTTCGAACTGGCGGAGGGCAACCCCTACTTCACCGAACAGCTGCTCGCCGCCGGACCCGGCTCGCAGGTGCCGGAGTCGTTGTCCGACCTCATGCTCATGCGGCTCATGCGGCTCGGTGAGAACGCGACGAGCGTCGTGCGGGTCGCCGCCGTCGCGGGACGCCGGGTCAGCGACCGGCTGCTGGCCAGGATCTCCCGCCTGGACGACGCCGTGCTCGACACGGCACTCGCCGAGTGCCTCGACCAGGGCGTGCTCGTCGAGGAGACCGTCGACGACTCGTACCGCTTCCAACACGCCCTGCTGCGCGACACCGCCTACCGCACAGTGCTCTCCCGCGAACGCAAGCGGCTGCACGCGGCACTCGCGGAAGCTCTCGCGGAGGAGGTCGAGCACAACCCGCACGTGCTGTCCGAGCTCGCCTACCACTGGTCGGCCGCGGACAGGACGCCCGAGGCGCTGCGGGCCGCCGTCGCAGCGGGTGACCTGGCGATGCGGGTGCGTGCCTTCCAGGACGCGGAGACCCAGTACGCGCGGGCGTTGCGGCTCTGGTCACGGCAACCCGACGCCGAACCCGTCGCGGGGGTCAGCCGGGCCGCGGTGCTCACCGCCGCGGCCGACGCGGCGCGCTGGGCGGGACACCTGGCCCCGGCGGTGGCCTGGATGGAGGAGGCGGTCTCGCAGTCACCCCTCGACGGCAAGCTCCACGAACGCCTCGGCAACTACCGGTGGGAGGCGGGATTCGACGCCGAGAGCGTCGAGGCCTACCGCGAGGCGCACCGGTTGCTCAGCCAGGGCCCGCCCAGCCCGGTCGGGTCACGGGCGATGTCAGCCCTGGCCACCGCGGAGGTCAAGAACGCCAACTACACCAAGGCGCTCGCCATGGCACGGGAGGCAGAACGCGAAGCGCACGCGGCGGGCGCGCCGGCCGAGGTGGGTCGCGCCAGGAACAGCTCGGGGCTCGCGCGCGTGCTTCTCGGCGAACACGACGAAGGCATCCGCGAGCTTCGCGACGCCAAGCGGATCGCGGAGGAGACCGACCACCTCGAGGACATGCTCCGGGCCAGCGCCAACCTCGGGGTGTGCCTGGAACGGGCGGGGCACGTGGCCGAGGCCGTCGAGATCTTCCGCGCCGCCCTGGACAGGAGCCGCGAGCTCGGCGTGCTCGGCTCGCGGCACGCCGGCCTGCTCGCGAACAACGCCTGCGCGACGCTGTTCCTCGTCGGCGGCTGGGACGAGGCGGAACAGCTGATCAGGGAGGTCCTGCGCTACCACCCCGCGCGGGAGACGACGTTCCAGCGGCTCACGAAAGCCGAGATGGACATCGCGACCGGGAGGTACGCCGAAGCGGAAGAGCTGCTGGAGAGCGTGCGGAACCACCCGAGCGCACAACCGAAGTTCCTCAGCCCGCTCTACCGCTGCCTCGCCGAGCTCGCCGCCCGGCAGGGCGACGCCGCCGGAGCGATCGAGACCGTGCGGCGCGGCATCGAGGCGATCTCCGGCCGCGAGGACGACCTCCTCGTCCTGCAGCTGTGCGCCTGCGGCCTCGGCATCGCGGCGGACCACCGCGATCACACCACGGACCTCCCGTCCGTGGTCGAGGACCTGCTCGCCAGAGCGGCGGCCGTCGCCACCGAGGACCACGAAGCCTCCGTGCTGGCAGCGTGGTGCGCGGCGGAGGGCGAGAGGTACAAGGGCGTGGACACCCCCGCCACCTGGCACACCGTCGCCGAGGGGTGGCGTGCGCTGGACCGGCCCTACCCGATGGCGCGCGCCTTGACACGGCTGGTGCCCGCCGCCGTGCGGGCGGGCGAGAAGGACCTCGCGGCGCACACCGCCGCGGAAGCCTCCGACGTGGCAGAGCGACTCGGCGCCGGCCCGCTCGCCATCGAGATAGCCGCGTTGCGGCGCAAGCACAAGCTGCAGCCACGCACAGCCCCTTCCGAGCGGCACGCGTTCCACCTCACGACGCGCGAGCTCGACGTCCTGCGAGAGCTCAGCCACGGGCTGACGAGCAGCGAGATCGCCAACCGGCTCTACGTCACCAAGGCCACCGTCGGCACCCACCTGTCCAACGCCTACCGAAAACTCGGCGTCGAAGGCAAGTACCAGGCGATCGCCAAGATGCGCGCCATCGGCCTGTTCGACGACTGACCGGCACCGCACGCCCACCTGGGAGGAACACCATGGCGCGCAAAGCACTGCTCATAGGCTCGGCCACCGAGGGCCTCACCGGCGTCGGCAACGACGTCACCGCGATGGACAAGGCCTTGGCGCGATGGGGCTTCACGTCCGTCCGATGTGAACAGGAGGACGCGACGAGAGCCGGAATCCTCGACGCCTACGAGCTCCTCATCGGCCAGGCCCGTCCCGACGACGCGATCGTCATCTTCTACAGCGGGCACGGTGGCTACGCGCCCGACCCCGAACTGGGCCACGGCACACCGGGACCCGGTGCGCTCCAGCTCATCGTCCCGACCGACCACGACAGCACCACCGCCACCGACTTCCGCTACATCACCGCCACGGAGCTGTCGGTCCTGCTCGCCAGGCTGACCGAACGCACCCAGAACGTCACCGTCGTGCTCGACTGCTGCCACGCCGGCCACATGTCCCGCACCTTCCCCGTGCCGGGGCAACGCGTCAAAGCACTCCCCCGCGCGGTCAACGCCGATCTCATCCGATCGCACCTCGACACCCTGCGGGCCGAAGGACTCGCCATCGAGTTGTGGCGCCCGCCCGGCAACCCGCACGCCGTCCGCATGGTCGCGTGCGCACCGGAGCACCGCGCGTTCGAGGCGGCCAACGTCGACGGCGTGCAGATGGGCTTCCTCACCGACGCGCTCACCCGCACGCTCGACGAACTGCACGACAGCGACATGAACGCCTCGTGGACGACCGTCGCGGAACGGGTCCGGCAACGGGTCCTCGAAGTCTGGACGGGACAACGGCCCGAGGTCGAAGGCCCGGCCCAGCGGATCGTGTTCAGCACCGACGAGCTCGAGCCGCTGGTCGCGTTCCCGGTCACCTCGGTCCGCGGCGGCGTCGTCCGCGTCGCGGGCGCCGTGCTGGCCGGGGTGCGCCGCGGCGACCACTTCGTCGTGATGCCCGACGACTCCCCCGCCCCCGACGACCACCGCAAGATCGGTGACGTGCTCGTGGACAGCGTGGACGCACAGGCCGCCTACGGAACGCTCGTCCCGTCCGCACCCGTGCCACTGGGCGCCAGGGCGCACCTGGTCCGCACAGCGCTGCCGGCGCTCCCGGTGCGGATGGCCGGCCACCCGCACCTCACCGCTCTCGCCGAGGCCGTCGACCCGGTCCCGTTCCTGCGGATCGCGGAGAAGGACGCCACCGCACCTCTCCGGGTGGAGGTGGACGACGACGGCCTCACCGTGCACGACGAGATCGGCCCCCTGCACACCCCCCGCCCCGCGGACGCGGCGGGAACGGCACAGCTCGTGGGCGACCTCACCCGGCTGGGACGGGCCCACGTGCTGAAGCGGCTCAGCGAGCCCGCCGGGCTGACCCTGCCGACATCGGTGTCGATCACGTTCTCCCGGGTCGTGCAGGGAGTCACCACCAGGCTCCCCCTCTCCGGCGCCACCGTCCACAGCGGACAGTCGATCTGCGTGGAGGTGCGCAACGACGGCCACGACACCATCTACGTCTCCCTGCTCGACATCGGCGTCTCGGCGAAGATCTCGGTGCTCAACGGCTCTCTGACACCAGGAGGCGTGCGCCTGGACCCCGGCGTCAAGTACGTCTTCGGGGCCAACGACGTCGCCGGTGGCCTGCCGGGCATGAGGGTGAGCTGGCCGGAGTCCGTACCGGACGTCGGTCCGCGCGGGGAGACGATGCTCGTCCTGGTCACCGAGGAACCGACGGAGACCAGGATGCTGGAGCAGGGCGGGCTCCGGGACCTGGTGATGTCCCAGCTCGAACACCGCCTGTGGCAGGTCAGCCCGTCATCGGACCGCGAGGTGGAACCACCCGCCGGCCGGCCGGTCCGGTTCGCCGTCCGCTCCGTCGACTTCGACCTGGACCCCGGCTCAGCCTCCGTCGACGAGCGAGCGGTCTTCCAGGTGGACGACCGCCCCGCCGAGGGAACGATCCCGCCGATCGGCAGGACCCCCGTCTCCCTGTCCCTCTCCGGGCTCGTGGCGCACCACAACCGTTCCGCCCGCGACACCGACGTCCGGCTCGACGCCCTCGTCATCACCAACGACGAGACGGGCAGGCCGGCCGCGTACACCAGGACCGAGCACTTCAGCGGGATCACCGACGGCGCGAACCTGCCCCTGTCCCGCGTCCCGGTCTTCCAGGGCGACGCACTCGACCACCTGGACGTCGCCGTGTGGATCTCCGCCAACGGGCAGGACCGGCCGGATCTCGGCACACTGCTGCGGCAGGCGGCACCGAACCGCCGATCGGTGTCCACAATGGTCGACAGCGCGCATCGGGTGCTCGCGGACGTGCTCGGCGAGGCCACCGGTGTCTACCGCGACACGGTGACCGACCGCGTGCCGGGCTCGTTCCTCGTCCGCGCCCAGGACTTCACCTTCCGCTGCGACGTCGCGGCCGGCAGCGGTCCGTCAGGAAAGGGGCAGACCCACACCCGACCGTGAGGACGAGACCATGGCCGACACCAACGCCGCCAAGGACTGGTACGTCACCATCGACGGCTACACCTGGCTGGCCCACCCGGCGAGCATCGCCCAGGTGATCGAGGACGTCGAGCTGGCGATGACCAAGGGCACCACGGCCCGCCTGTCGCTGGAGACCAGGGACAACGGCACCGTCACCGTGTTCTTCAACGGCAAGCTCGTGAAGAGCGTCGTCATCGACAACGACGGTGGGCCGAAGCCCACCGAGATCGCCGGGTGAGCACCGCACGCCGCCGATCGACCTTACCCACCGCGAAGAGCGGGCCGACCTCCAGCCGGCCCGCTCTTCGCGGTGTCTGCGAGGGTTGGACTGGCGGTGTTTCGCCGGACTCGTTGTTCTGCCTCGGTTGGATTTTAGTCCACACTGAACTTATAGAGACAAATGCCGCCATGTGCTGCTTCGCCACGACCGGATCAGCCGACGTCGACGGTGAGGGCCGCCCTGTGCACCTTGCCGCCGTGCGCGAACTCCAGGAACAGCCGGTACTCCCCCCGGTCGGCGAACACCGCCTGGAAGCTCAGCTCCCCGTCGTGCAGCGGGATCCCCGCCAGCTCCACCGGGTGCAGGTGCGTGGCGGACAGCAGCATGGTGTGGAATCCGGTCATGTGCCCGTTGGCGCCGAGGTGGGGTTCCAGCGCGCTCACCGGGCTGCCGTCCGGAGTGCGGATCGACAGGCGCAGCGCCTTGGCTCGCGTGGCCGCCGGCCTGGCCGGTTCGTCGACGCGCACCACGGTGTAGCCGTCGGCGGTCCTGGTTTCCGCCGCCGGTGCGGGTACGGGGACCGGCGGCGTGTCGCCGGGGACGCTGAAGGGCACGCCCAGCACCACCGGGTGCCGGGCGTCCTTGGTGTCGAGGGGTACGAACTCGGCGAACATCCGGTACGCGCCGCCGTCGGGCAGCGCGAGCGTGGTGCGCCAGGTGTCGCCGTCCAGGACGGGGTGCAGGTGCTCGAAGACGTTCATGTCCTCACGAACGGTGAAGAAGTGCATCTGCTTGGTCTGGTTGTCCAGGAAGCGGGTCACGGGTGTGCCGGTGCTGTCGAGGATCCTGAACGCCACGGGTACCGCGGGGCCGCGGCTCGCGGGCGTGGTGACCCGTTCGAACCGGTAACCGCTCTCCACTTCGGACAGACCGTCGCCGTGCGCGGCCGGTACGAGGTCCACCGCCTGCTGCCGGTGGGTGGAATGTCCCGCGGACGGCTGTGCCATCACGTAGACGCCGGCCGCCGCCAGCAGTAGCGCCAGGGACGCGAAGAGCCAGTCCGTGAAACGCAACTTGCGCATGATCGCTCCTCGAGCGGGTGGACGGCGGCGCCGCCCGCCCGCGTCCGGGTCAGAACTGCAGGCTCCACGCGTCGATGAAGCCGGTGTCGGTGCGGTAGGTGTCCTGGACTTTCAGCCGCCAGGTCCCGTCCGGCGCCACGAGGTCGACGATCAGATCACCGCGGTAGGTGTGCTTGATGTCGACGCTCACCGCCAGCGGCGCCGAGGGTGGTGGGCTTGACCACGACCAGGCCCTGCTCGATGCCGTTGACCAGGACGATGCCGCTGGCGAAGTACGGGTAGTCGCTCCACGCCCCGTTGAACTTCGCCTCGTTCGCCGCCGGGTAGATGTCGAAGAACCGCCTCAACAGCGAGTTCGCGCACTACGTCCCCGCCGAACGCCAGTTGCCCGAGGTCGTGCTGCGGCCGCAGGGCGATCCCGAGTACTTCCCAGCCGGCGTGAAACACAGGTACACCCGCCGATCCTGAAAAGCGCTTTTGCACCACGGAGCAATAGCTTTTCCGGGCTTCCTCTCCCTGCTTACAGTGGCCCCGGCTGAATTCATTACCGGGGTGGAGGAATCCTTGAAGTTCATTCAACGTGTTCTGGTGGCGATGATGCCGCTCGCGATGCTGGTGGTCGTCGGGCTCGCCGCCCCGAGCGCGCAGGCGGAGGTGCCGGTCGCACAGGCCGCCGCCGTGGGTGCGGCGTACGACTCCGAGACCGGCCAGGCGCTCGCCGCGTGGGACTGCAACACCGGCAACGTCTGCTTCTGGAACGGCTTCGGCGGCACGGGCGGCCGTTGCATGTGGGACGTCGCGGACGACGACTGGACGGCCGGCACCTACAAGTGCTCGTGGGCCACGACCAAGGAGGTCAAGTCCGTCTACAACCGGGGGACGTCCTCCGCCACGGGTGTCGCGTTCTACCGCAACACCGGGCACAACAACAAGATCGGCTGCACCAAGCAGGGCAAGAAGGGCGACCTCGCCGGTACCTACCAGGTGCGTTCGCACAAGTGGGTCAGCACGTCCTGCGGCTGATCACAGTTGACGCGAATCCGGCCGGGGAACCTCGTCCCCCGGCCGGATTTCGTTGCGGAATTCAGCGGAGTGACGAGCCCAGTACTGTGTTCCACGGTGACCTGGCCTGGGGAGGTTGCTGTGTTGCGCATCCATTTTTCCGACATGGATCTGGAGCGTACGCAGGTAGCAGAAAGGGTGGATCCGCTCTGGGAAATGGTGTTCAGCTGGCTGCGGCTGACCGAGCTCGACTGCGGGTTGCTGCTGCAGCCGTGGCTGCGCGACATCCGGCGCAACGGCGACCGGGAGGTGATCAGGTCCGGCGTGCGCATGTGGTCCGTGCTCGCACCGCTGGGCCCGTACTTCCCGGACCTGCTGACGCCGCCGGAGGGCGCGCAGGGACTGGCGAGCGCTCTCGCCGCGATCCGGTCGACGCCGCGTCAACGGCTCGCGGACGAGTTCGGGAAGCTGGAGGAGGTCCGTCCGACACCGGCGTGGACACGTCCTGTGGCCGGGGGCGACGGTGCGGCGTTGCAGGAGCTCACGGAGGCGATGGCCCGTTACCACGGCGCGGTGGTCGAGCCGTACACCTCGCTGATCGAGGAGGCGGTCGAGACCGACCGCGTGCACAGGACGGGGGTGGTGGGCGACGTCGAGCGACTGCTGCGGGGCATGTGGCCGTTGATGAACTGGCGTGCGCCGGTGCTGGAGGTCCAGTACGCGTACGACAGGGACCTGCACCTCGGCGGGCGCGGGCTGCGGCTGGTGCCGTCGTACTTCTGCCGGCGCACACCCGTCGCGTTCGCTGACCCCGGACTGCCGCCCACGGTGGTCTACCCGCTGCACCACGACTGGACGTGGCAACGGCAGCTCGCGAGCGGGCGCCGTCAGGAGGGTGCGCTCGCGGCGTTGCTCGGGACCACGCGGTCGGCGGTGCTGGCCGCCGTCGGCGCCGGAGCGACGACGACGGAGCTGGCGGAACGGCTGGGGGCCTCCCCCTCGTCGGTCAGCCGGCACACGACCGTGCTGCGCGAGGCCGGTCTGCTCACCACGGAGCGCCAGGGGCTCTCCGTGCTGCACCAGCGGACGTCGCTCGGATCAGCCCTGCTGGGCAGCGGCTGAGGCGCGGCGGCGCGACCACAACCCGAACACGCACGCGGCGAAGGCCGCACCCGTGAACAGGACGTGGATCGCGCCGCCGAACCTCGTCGCGAACGTGAGGTCCGACCGCAGCGGCACGTTGTCCACCATCAGGGCGTCGGTGAACATCCCCGTCGACTGCACGACGCTGCCGTCCGGGCGGACCACCGCGCTCACCCCGCTGATCGCCGCGACCACGACCGCGCGGCCGTGCTCGATCGCACGCAGGCGCGCCATCCCGAGCTGCTGGTAGGTCATCTCGCCGCGGCCGTACCAGGCGTTGTTCGTCGGCACGACCAGCACCTGGGCGCCCGCGGACGCGCTCTCGCGCAGGACGTAGTCGTAGGCCACCTCGTAGCAGATGCCGACGCCGACACGGGTGTCCGCGATGTCGAGCACACCGGGTTCGGTGCCCGCTTCGAGGTCGGGCTGGTCGGCGAACGGCGTCACCAGGCGGGCGAGCTCGCGCAGCGGGATGTGCTCGGCGAACGGCACGAGCTCCTGCTTCGCGTACGACCGGCCCGCGCCGGTGCCGGGCTGCCAGGCGATGACGGCGTTCTGCCCGTCGCGCAACGCGCTCACGAGCGTCGGCACGCCGAGGTCGGTGATCGCGCGGTCGAGCACGGGGTCGCGGTCACGGGTGCGGGTGGCGCTTTCCGGCCACACGACCAGGTCCGGCTTCCGCACGGAGCCGCCGCGGATCGCCGCCGTGAGCTCGGCGGTCTTGCGCAGGTGGTTGGTGCGCAGCGTGTCGCCGGCGGTGAGCAGGTCGAGCCCGATGTCCGGTGCGTTGCCCTGCACGACCGCGACGGTGCGCTGCCCGTTCTGCGCCTCGGTCGCGACCAGCGGGCCGACCGCGAGCGCGGCGGCGAACGGCAGCACCGCCCAGCCGCGCCGCCACTCCCGCACGCGGGGAAGCCAGGCTGCCAGGCCGAACCCGGTCACGACCACCGCGAACGTCACGAGCGGCGCCCCGCCCACGACAGCCAAGCGTGCGAACGGACCGTCGACCTGCCCGAAGGCCACCCGGCCCCACGGGAAGCCGTTGAACGGGATGAGGCCGCGCGCGGTCTCCTGCAGCACGAACAACAACGCCGCCCACACGGGTGCGGCGGGAAGACGCGCGACCAACGGCACGAGGGCCATCACGGCGGAGATGAACAGCGCCATCAACGCCGACAGGACGAGCCACGGCCAGGGGCCGAAGTCCTTGCCGAGGAAGTGCTGGATCCACCACAGGTGAGGCAGGAAGAACGCCAGCCCGAACACGAACCCGAGACCGGCCGCGCGACGCCCGCGCACGTTCCGCAGCGTCAGCCACAGCACGACGAACGCCGGTACCGCGAGCCACCAGATCGTGCGCGGCGGGAAGCTCAGCGCCAGTCCGCCACCGGCCAGCGCGGCCGCGCCGTAGCGGGCGAGATCAAGCCTGCGCAACGGACACCCTCGCCCGGCGCAGCACGAGGTACGCGGCTCCCACGAGCGCGATCCCCACCACGTAGGCCGTGACCAGCTCGGCCACGCGACCCGCGAAGTTGCCCGCGAGCGGCGGCACCAGCAACGCGAACACGCCGACGAGCACGGCGACCCGCGTCCGCCACTGCCCCACCGGCAGGCACGCCGCCAGCGGCAGCACGGCCCACAGCAGGTACCACGGCTGGATCACCGGCCCCAGCACCACGATCAAGCTCATCATCATTCCCAGCGCCGTCACCTCGGACACCCTGCCGCGCAACTGCCGGTTCACCACCACGACGATTCCGCACAGGATCAGCACGAGCCCCGCGATCCGTGCCGAGGAAATCATCGCCTGACCGGTTTCCCTGCCCCACACCGCACCCACCAGAAAGCCCGGCCAGTTGGTCGGCGCCATCCAGCTGTCCACTTTCGACGGCGTCCCGAGCGCCCGCACCCAGCCGAACCCGGCCCCGCCGGCGAACGACGTCGTGACCGACACCACGACGGCGGCGGCGACCATGCCCGCACCCGCGGCGGTGAACCGGAGAAGGCCTCCGCCCAGCCGGCGGGCCAGTGCGGTGCCGACGACCGCGAGCGCGACCAGTGCGGGCAGCTTGACCTGCGCGCCGAGCCCGACGAGCACGACACCGGCCGTGAACTGCCACCACCGGAGCTCCGGCAGGGCGTGCAGCGCGATCACCGTTCCCGAGAGCATCAGGCCGAGCATCAACGCGTCGTTGTGGACACCACCGATGAGGTGCCACAGCACCAACGGGTTCAGCACGCCCAGCCACAACGCCGTGCGTTCCTCCACACCGGACATGGCCGCGAGCCTCGGCACGGCCCACACGACGAGCAGCAGGCCCAGCACCGCGGCGAACCGGTACAGCACGATCCCCGCGATCGGGTTGCCGCCGGTGACCTCGGTGATGGTGCGTTCGACCGTGCTGAACAGCGGGCCGTACGGGGAGGGCGTCTCACGCCAGTAGACGCCGACCCGCGCCACGGCCTCCGCGCTCGCTCCGGCCGCCGGGCTCACCACGTTGGGATCGAAGCCCCGCGCCGCCACCTCGCCCTGCGCGAGGTAGCTGAACACGTCGGCGCTGAACAGCGGCGGGGCGGCGAGCAGCGGTCCACACCACCACGCCAGCGTGCGCCGCAGCCACCGCGCGTCCGGTCGGGTGCGGGCGAGCAGCGCCCACGTGAGGACGACCAGTCCGGCACCCGCGATCGCCGCGCCGAGTGCGGCCGCTCCCGCTCCGGTGACCACGGCCCACGCTCCGGCCGTGAGCAGGAGCGCACCGCCGGTCCCGGTCCAGCGGAGAACGTCCGGGGTGTCCGCGGTGAGCTGGGTCGGCCAGCGGTAGGTGACGGTCTGCACCCTGGAGAGGGTGCTGTGCGGGCAGGTCGTCACGCGTCCGACTGCGGTCGCGCTCCCACGTACGACCAGAGGATGATCTTTTCCAGCCGGGAGTCGCTCAACCTTCCGCGAAGTCATGCGTCATCCACTCGGTTCCCTCCCGGTCCACCGCCGGCATCGCCACTCGTCGGCCCAGGCAGATCGCCGTTGACAGAAGTCGTGGCGCTCCAGGAGTCTTGCGCGGACTGGCAGCGGGGGCTGCCGGCGTGCGCATCGACTGCCTTGGGGGGGCACGCATGCACAGGATCAAACGTGTTCCGGGTGTGTTGGGGATCGTCTTGTCCATCGGGGCGCTCCTGGCGCCGGCGGTGAGCGCGGCTCCGGAAGTGGCCGCGCCCGACCAGGTGACCGCCGCCGCGCCACCCAGCAAGACCTTCACCGCGGCGGAGGTCTGGCTGCGCCAGTGCGCCAGCTTCGACTGCGGGTACCACGTCCTTCCCGCGGGCACGGCCGTCTGGGTCTACTGCTACACCAACCACGCCGGCCTCACCTGGAACGTCGCGAGGACGGAGTGGGACATCGCCGGCCACCTCGACGCGAGCGCCGTCCAGGCGCCGAACCGGACCCAGTCGTGCGACAACGCGGGGACGAAGCGGTGGGCGTGGACCGAGCTGTGGGCGCACAGCTGCCCGGCGATGGGGTGTGGCTACGGAGTGGTACCTCCTGGCCATGACATCGCGGACCTGTCCGGGTCGAGCGTGCTCTCCGAGGGCTACTACTGGTCGCTGATCATCGACCACGACAACGCGCACAAGAACCTGGTCGGCTGGGTGCACACGGAGGACATCGACTAGGCC
>JASLAV010000707.1 GCA_030146905.1 Lentzea sp.
GATCACGAGGTCGTGCAGGTCGTGGGCGATCCGGTGGCGGTCCTCCAGCACGTCGACGAGTCGCCGGGCGTTCTGGTTCTCGGAGAACTCGATCGCGACCACCGCCTGGTCGGCGAACGACGCCAGCAGCGGCACCAGGTCCGCTCCGAACGCCGGAGCGTCCTTCTCCCGCACTGCGAACAACACGCCGGTCACGGACGCGCCCGCCCGCATGGGAAGCAACGCCGCCGCGCCCGCCTCCGGGAACAACGCGCCCAGCCTGCCGTCCTCGACCAGCGTCGGCGCACCGGACTCCAGCGCCTCGGCGAACACGTCGGCCCCCGCGGAGAACTCCCCCTCGACGGACATCTCGCCCGCCTCCGCCGCCCGCCGCAGCTTTCCGTCCCCTTCCACGAGCAGCACCACGGCCCACGACGCGGAGGCCAGTTCCACGGTGCGCTGTGCGATCAACCTGAGCGCGTCCTCACCCGAGGCCCCGGCGAGCAGCTGCGCGTTGATCTCCGCGGTCGCCTCGAGCCACCGTTCGCGCGTCCTCGACCGTTCGAACAGCCTGGCGTTCTCCACCGCGACGCCGGCGGCCGCGGCCAGCGCGGCCAGCACGACCTCGTCGTCGGCGGTGAAGTCCCCGCCACCGATCTTCTCGGTCATGTAGAGGTTGCCGTACGCCTCGTCCCGCACCCGCACGGGAACGCCGAGGAAGCTGTGCATCGGCGGGTGGTTGGGCGGGAAGCCGACCGAGGCGGGGTGCTCGGCGAGGTCGTGCAGCCGGATCGCTCTGGGGTCCTTGATGAGCAGGCCGAGCAGACCCTTGCCTTCCGGCAGATGTCCCATCTGGGCGCGAGTCTCCGGTTCGATGCCCACGTAGACGAACTGCGCGAGGTCGTGGTGGGTGCCCAGGACGCCCAGCGCGCCGTAACGGGCGTCCACCAGTTCGACCGCGGCTTGCACGATGCGCTGCAGCGTGGAGTCCAGCTCCAGGCCCGCGCCGACGGCGAGCACCGCGTCCAGCAGGCCCTGCATCTTGTCCCGCGTGGAGCCGATCTCCGCGAGCCGCTCACGCATCTCGTCGAGCAGCTCGTCCAGCCGCAGCCCGCCCAGCAGGCTGCGCGTGGGTCCGTCCTCAGGGTCCGGCATGGACCAAGCCTTTCACGGCGTTGTCGCGACACCTAGCGATCCCGGCGGGGTCGGGACCTTCGGCGGTGGGACCACCCGGTGGTTGCGCACACAGTGAAGCGACAACACGCCTACCAGGCAACATGATGAGGAGAAGGGCATGGCCGATGTGACCGCGGCGCTGGGACTGGGTCCCGAGCAGATCGTGCAAGTGCTCACGAGCGCTTCGCTGGCGCCGTCCGTGCACAACACCCAGCCCTGGAAGTTCCGCCTCCTGCCTGACCGGATCGAGCTGCACCCCGACCCGTGCCGTCAACTGGCCGCGACCGACCCCGAGGGCCGCGAGCTGCGACTGTCGTGCGGCGCGGCACTGTTCAACCTCCGGCTCGCACTGCAGGGCATGGGCGTACGGCCGCTCGTGTCGATGCTGCCTGGCCGGAACGCGCCAGGAGCGCTCGCGGTCATCCGCAGAGGCGGCACCGTCAAGACCGATGACGAGATGCGTGCGCTGCTCGAAGCCGTGCCACGCCGCCGCACGAACCGCCGGCCGTTCCACGAAGCCGCGGTCGACCCCCGCCAGCGCCACGCGCTGGTGCGAGCAGCAGAACTCGAACGTTCGTGGCTGCACGTCGTCATCACTCGCGAAGATCGAGCCCAGCTCAAGCACCTCGTCCAGGCGGCGCACCAGTTCCAGCAGGCCGACGAGAGCGTGCAGGCCGAACTCGCGGCGTTCACCGGCCACCGGGAACATGCGACGGACGGCATCCCACTCGCATCGGCCGGCGTCCGCCCGGAACCGCAGGACGAGTGGGTGTTCCGCGACTTCCACGGGCCAGAACGCCTGCCGGGCAAGGACTACGAGTCCGATCCGCTCGTCGTGGTGCTCTGCTCCCATTACGCCGGTCAGCTCGGCGAACTCCAGGCAGGCCAAGCAATGCAGCGCGTCCTGCTCACCGCCACGATGCGCGGGCTGTCCGCGTCGTTCCTGTCCCAGCCGATCGAGGTGCGCAGCGTCCGCGAGGAACTGCATCGGACGCTGGGCGGCTTGCTCGTACCGCAGGCGGTGCTGCGGCTCGGGTTCAGCACACCGGTTCCGCCCACCCCCAGGCGTCCCGTCTCCGAACTGCTGATGGAACCCGACACGTGCAGGTCCTGATCGCCCCACGTGTGCCCGCTGATCGGCACCACGGCAACTGGGTTTGTGAGCCTTCCTGTGCACAGCGTGAGGAGACCTCCGTGAGCACCGTCATCGACTTTGAAGTGTCCCTTTCTTCCCCGCCCACCACCCACATGGCTCGCCGGCGAATGCGGGTGATCACGGTGTGCGGGGAAACGGACATGGTCACCACTCCCCTGCTCCGCGCCCGCGTCCACGAGCAGATCAGCCGCGGTGGCCCAGACCTGATCATCGACCTCACCGAGGTCAGCTTGCTCGCCGACGCCGGTCTCACAGTCCTGAGCGCCGCGCACAGGGCAGCAGTCACCGCAGGGGTCGCGTTCCGGGTGGTCGCGAGCACGCGGCCGGTACTCCTGTCGCTGCGGATCACAGGGCTCGACGGCCTGCTCGCCTGCTACCCCGAACTCGACAGTGCACGGGCCGCTTCTCCGGCATCGCGGTTCCCCGAACCGCGCCGGCCCGTCGACGAACTGCCCGCAGCACGATGAACCCGTCCGTGCCCACGACCGCCGATCCGAGCCTGTCGGCGAACGACCATGAGGAAGCCGGCCTGCTCAGCACGGCTGCAGCACACGCCTCGATGAACGTGCCGATCGTCAAGACAACCGACACCGCGGACCAGGTACTCGCCGGTCTGCGAGGACGGCGGTTCGACAGTGCGTCGGTGCTGGCGGTGTGCCGTGACACCACCCTGGTCGGGCTCGTCACGATCGAACGACTGCTCGCGGCCGCCCCGGACACGCCGATGGGCGAGATCATGGATGCGCAGCCCCCTGTCGTGCATCCCCACGTCGATCAGGAGAAGGCGGCCTGGCAGGCGGTGCAGCACCGGGAACCCGGGCTCGCCGTCGTCGCACCGGACGGCCGGTTTCGCGGGTTGATCTCGGCACAGCGCCTGCTCGGCGTGCTGATCGAGGAGCACGACGAAGACTTGGCCAGGCTCGGCGGTTTCCTGTCGACATCGGCATCCGCGCGAAGCGCGAGCACTGAGCGGGTGGCGCGACGGCTGTGGCACCGTCTGCCGTGGCTGCTCGTCGGCCTGGCGGGAGCACTGCTGGCGGCGGGAGTCGTCGGGTCGTTCGAGGAACTGCTGGCCCGCCAGGTCCTCGTCGCCCTGTTCGTGCCGGGAGTGGTCTACATCGCCAACGCGGTCGGCACCCAGACCGTGGCGCTCGTGGTCCGGGGCCTGTCCGTGGGTATCGGTATCGGGCGCGTCGCGCTGCGCGAGATCGTCACCGGTGTGCTGCTCGGTGCACTGCTCGCGGCGATCGCCTTTCCGCTGATCCTGCTGGTGTGGGGTGACTCCCAGGTGGCGCTGGCCGTGTCGGCCGCGTTGCTGGTGGCCTCGTCGATCGCCACCACCATCGCCATGGCCCTGCCGTGGCTGCTGCACCGGCTGGGCCGCGATCCCGCGTTCGGTTCCGGCCCGCTGGCCACCGTCATCCAGGACCTGCTCTCGGTCTACGTCTACTTCGTCATCGCGACCGCCCTGCTGTGACGAGGCCGCGCGTCTCGCGGGCGATCTGACGGTCCTCCCGCGCGGTGATCACCAGTGTCCGGACGTCCGCTCCGGCCGCACTGATGTCCTGATCATCGCGCACGGTGTCGTTGCGGCCGAGGTCGATGGCGGCGCCGAGGAACCGCAGTCGCTCGACCGCTCGCCGTCGCACGCCAGACGAGTTCTCACCCACGCCACCGGTGAACGCGAGCACGTCGACACCTCCTGTGGCGGCGGCCATCGCGCCGATGCCACCCACCAGCCGGTGGGTGTAGACGTCCAGGGCGAGCACCGCGCCAGGCTCCCCACGTTCCGCTGCGGCTTCGACCTCGCGCATGTCTCCGGTGCCGGCGAGCGCGGTGAGTCCGGAGCGCTGCTCCAGCGCGGTGGCGATCTCGTGCGGTGACAGGTGTTCGTGTTCTTCCAGCCAGAGCACCAAACCTGGATCGACGGTGCCGGACCGGGTCGCCATCACCAGGCCCTCCAACGGGGTGAAGCCCATGGTGGTGTCGACGCTGCGCCCGTCGACCACCGCCGCGAGCGACGCTCCCGCGCCGAGGTGGCAGGAGATGATCCTCAAACCTTTCTGCGGCCGGTCGAGCAGTTCCGCCGCGCGCCGCGAGCAGTAGGCGTGCGAAAGGCCGTGAAATCCGTAGCGCCGGATCGCGTAGCGGTCCCGCCATTCGCGTGGCACCGCGTAGGTCGCGGCCGCCTCCGGGATCGTGGTGTGAAAAGCGGTGTCGAAGCACGCCACCGCCGCGACACCGGGAAGTTGTTCGGTGACGGCGTCGAGAGCGGCGAGGGATTTCGGCTGGTGCAGCGGGGCGAGATCGGTCAGCTCGCGCAACCGCTCTCGCACCACGTCGTCGACCCGCACCGGACCGGTGAAGCCGGTTCCGCCATGCACGACACGGTGCCCGACCACATCCGGTTCGTCCCAGTCGCGCAGGACTTCGGCGAGGCGGGACGTGTCGAGTCCGTCCGCTCCAGCAGGCAGGTCGGCGGTGTGCCGCACCGCGTCGTGCTCGTCGAGGAAGCGGAGCTTCAGGCTCGACGAGCCCGCGTTGACGACCAGCACTCGCACGGGTCAGTCCTGTTCCGGCCAGGTCCAGCCGGAGATCGCCGGGTCGTCCTCGCCGTGTTCGCGGGTG
>JASLAV010000729.1 GCA_030146905.1 Lentzea sp.
GTCTTGCGAGTGTGGTGGCCACGCTTGACTCCTTTGTCAGGGCACCGATGAGGGAGGCGCAGGGCAGACCGTGCGCCGTTCCTGGAACGGGGTGAGCGGAGGCGTTATCGGCGGTGACACCGGACCGCGGTGACGGCCGGGGGCACACAAGCAGGGGTTTGCCGTTGAACCATATGAGCTCCGTACGCGGCAGAACACTCGAACCGGTTCGATCGCTGAGGACCGTACGCCCTCAATCCTTGACTGTGCAAGAGCGCCTGATGATCGAACCGGTTCGTTTAAGCCGTCGCGGTTTACCGCGCGTCGTGCATGGTCGGCCATCGGCGCCAGGCCACGAGTCGCGGTGCACCAGGGGCGCGAAGCGGATCAGGTGGAGGTCGAGCCGGACCTGTACGTCAGGGTCTCGCCCAGTGATTTCACCGCTCACGAATGACACGACAGTCCCGGGACTGTAAAACACGTTCGGCTCTGGCTCGTAGTCGGTGGTGACGTGGAGTGGCCGTCAGGGCAGAAGGATGCGGTGGCGGAGAAGGTTGAATCCCGCGCGTCCGTGCATCTGTCTCATGATCCTCTTGGTGCGGGTGTTGACGCCTTCGGTGCGGCCGTTGTGGTAGGGCAAGGTGACAGCACTGTCCACAGCGGACCGGTCGATCTCGAGACCGTTGGTGAGACTGCGTAGATGCGGCAGATCAGCGGCGCGAGCCTGCGCGATCCACTCGGTGAGCTTCACGTCGTTGCCCGCGGCCGGTGTCAGCAGGGCGGCGGAGCCGGATACCAGATTGGTGAGTGCGGTCATCTCCGGGCAGGACGCAGCGATCTTCTCCAGCAGAGCCGTGTCCTTTGGACGCAGGTTCTCAGGGTTGGTGAGCATGAGATGGCTGGCGTGACGGGCGGTCGTGACAGGGCGGTCCCCTTCGGCGCGGCCCTGGTTGAGGTAGCGGATCAACAGGTTGGCGCTGCCGGTGTAGCCCAGATCCCGGATTTCCGCGAGTAGGTGAGTAGTGGGAACTGCGGGATCGGCGGCGCGGCGGGCGCGCAGATGGTCGCGGTAGGGGTCGACCAGGGTCGGGCGGTAGGTGGGCGCGATGCGCAGAGCCTGAGGTTCGGGCATGCGGGCGTAGCGTTTGACCGTGTTCAAGGCAACGCCGAGGCGGCGGGAGCAGTCGAGCAGCCCGACGCCTTGGCCGAGGAGAGCGTGGACCTTGTTCCAGCGTTCGCGAGTGGTCTGCTCGTGAACGCCGCCGGGGCGGGGCGGGTTGACGGTGGCCCAGCATCCGGCGTGCGCGCGGATCTTGAGCAGGACCTTGTCGCAGAGATTGCGCCACAGGTGCCATCGATCGCTGACCTGCACCGCGTCGGGCAGCGCTCGGCGGACGGCTTCGGCGTAGGTGGCCGAACCGTCCCGGCACACGACCTCGACACCGGGGTGCTCACGCAGCCACGACTCCAGGGTGGCCGCGTCGCGGCCGGGCAGGACTGCGACACGTCGGCCGGTCTCGGCATCGATGATGATCGTGGCGTAGCGCTGGCGGCGGCGCAGGGCGAAGTCGTCTACGCCGATCACCCGCGGAATCGTCAACCGGGGTAGCGGCAGGCGCCGTAGACGGCGCAACGCGGTGCTGCGGGACATGGGCACAGCGAGCAAGCCGGCCAGGCGTGCCGCCGCCCGGCCACATAACTCCTGCGCCACATGGGAAATCAGCCGGACAAGTCGCACCGTGCGGCGCTGATGGCGTTCCAGCAGTCCGGGAATCTGTTCCCGGAACGTCTGCCGCGGGCAGTCCCGAGCCGGGCAGACCAGCCGCCGTACGCGCAGGCGGACGACTACCTGGCGGCCATCGACCGGCACGTCCTTCACCGTCCGGTGGTGATACCCGTGCACCTTCGCCGAAGCGGCCCCGCAGACAGGACACGGCACGGCCACCTTCCGAGTGCGGGCCGCCAGCACCACCATGCCACTGCCCTCCGTCACGTCCTCGATGACCAACGCAGACAGTCCGGAGAACACCGTCCCCACAAGGGAATCGACAGACATCACAAGATCATGATCGCGAACAGCTACTCGCCGTCACCACCGACTACGAGCCAGAGCCGTTCATTTGACAGACCCCGCGGAGGCGTGGCGTTATCACGCGGGCCGCTCGATACCGGCGCTGTGAGTCGGCGCGGGACTCCCTCCGCCCGCTACGGCACGGCGTTGAGCCAAGCCGGAGCGGCAGCCGCTCCGGACCGTCCCCGCGCGTAAAGGGAGCACACTGACGTTGATGCAATAGGCCATCAATGCGGCGGACCACCCGGCGCGAGCGGGAAGCGCCAGCCGTACTGCTCGAAATCCGCGCGCCGGCCAGGACCACCCCTCGCGAGCGGGGAACACTGCGCCACCACACCCACCGGGTCTACCGAGTACGGACCACCCCTGCGCGTGCGGCGAGCACTCAACAGGATGCGCGCGAGCGGATGGGACCCCCCGCACGTGGGGGAAACACCGGCCAGAAGGCGGCCGACGCGCTCGGCGAACGCGGATCACCCCGCGCGTGCGGGAGGACACCATGGCTCTCGACGGAACCCGCCGGTGGGGACCACTCCTGCGCGCATGGAACGGCAGCAACTGCGCCACCGCCGATCACGACCTGGAAGAATACCCGGTCGGAGGACGCGATTCACTTTAGCTAACGCGACCCCATTTCGTCCCGCGTAAACCGATTCTCCCAAAATCCTCCCAAACACCGGGTTACTGGCCAGTAGAGACCACTGTGGACAGTCATGTCAAGATCGAAAAGAAGACACGATAAAGCCCGCCGACCTGGGCTTTCACCCAGAATCAGCGGGCTGATTCAGACCGTCGGGACGACAGGATTTGAACCTGCGACCCCTTGACCCCCAGGGTGGATCACATCGTCACATGACCTGCGAAAACGCCGAATTGGCAGGTCGTGACGGTGCACTTGGCTGCTCTTAGGTGCAGCTCGATCCTGTTGTCAAACCTTGACTTCTCCCAATTTCCTCCCATCTTCCTTCCATGATGAGCCCGTGTCGACCGCTGCGGGAGTCGAACGCGTGTGCGCGAATCAAGTGACCGAGGTTTTGCTGGTGGCAACATGGCATCCGTAACTGCTGTGCGCCGACACGACGTGAGCAGGGAAGCGCGAAGCCGCGACGGCTGACACGCCGGTCCGCAACTCAATGCTGACTTTGACACCCCACAGGCTGCGCGGACTCCCGGACGATGGCCATGAAGTCGGGGGAGAGCGTGGGCCGTCCGGCGGTGGGGTGTCTCCGGACCCCTGCCGCGATGACGTCGGTCAAGCGCATCTGCCTGCCCACTCGGGGCGCCCGCACGAAGCAGTGCGCACAGCGCAAGTTGCAGTCCTCGTTGATCTGCACGAAGGCTTGCGATGCAGACCGTCCACTCTCGTCCGAAATCACCAGCAGCAACAGATCCTTCCTCTGCCCGCATAACACTGCCTGAGGGCAGTACGACACGCGCGCGGCAACCACAGCACCACGTCACCGATGATGGTGGCCTGGTCCGACCAACAATCCGGCCCACCGCAGAAGGTTCGCTGATGGGTGCGCTGGTTGTTCACCACCGGCTCAACCTGGGGCTGGTTCGACAATGATGTCCAGCTGCTCGTAGCGTGGTGCAGGATCACCGCCGCACTGACACGTACTCCAGTCGCGCTGTCAGCGGGGTTGAGACACAACATCGACAGCAGTGACTCGAAACTCGCATCGGGAGAGCTGTACGGGTGAAGCAATGCGCCATGTACCAACATGTTCGCTCTCAGCGCCTATGGACCTCGCTCAGGCTCGTGACTGTCCTTCCCGGGACGCTGCGTCAGCTTCGACCGAGACCACGTCGTCCGCAGAGAGCGACAGCGCTATCAGAGTGGTTGGCAACTCAATGAGCACAGGGACGTCCTGATCGTCGCCGTTCCGGGTATCCGCACTTATCTTCATCAGTCTGCCTCGGTACCGCAGTCCGCTGTACTGGAACGTCACCATGGCACCCACGTGTGGCGTCAGATCTTTCTCCCGCATTCTTCGTCATCCCTCGGTTTGAGTTCCGCGTCCCGACGGCGTCAGAGGCTGCCAGTGAAGTCGCCGACGATGTGGTCCAGACAGCGCTCGACGATGGCGGCGATGGTGAGAGCCGGGTTGATGGCGGCGGTGGAGCCTGGCATCAGGGCGCCGTCGAGGCAGTACAGCCCGCGGTAGCCGTGCACCCGTCCGCAGCTGTCGGTGGCCCTGCCGAGCACCACACCACCCAACGGGTGGGCAGTGTGCGGTCCTATGGGGTCGATCATTTTGCTTGCGGGGAGGTGTGCGGCGATCTTCCGCACCGTGGCGTCGAACTGGCGGCGCGCCGTGGCGTCGTTGGCGGCGTCCCACCGCAGGTGGGTGGTGCCGCTCGCGGGCCGGTATTTCCACTGCCCGAAGCCGTCGGGCAGGCCCATCCCCAGGACGAGCATGATCCCGCTGGGCCCGGGGATCGGTCCGTGGAAGGTCGACAGGGTGTCGTCGTGGTCCCTGCCGAAGTACGCCGGCGGTCCGGCTGATGGTGGGCCCCGGCGGATGGCGGAGGTCTCCAGGAAGCAGGCCTGATCACCGTTGGTGCCCCACTGCCGGCCTACCTCCCGGTTCAGCCGAGGCAAAGCGCCGGTATCGCGGGCAGTCACGAGCATCCGCGGGGTGTGCACCGCGCCTGCCGCGAGGACGAGTTGGTCGCAGACCAGCAACAGCCGTTCGACCACGGTGCCGTCAGGATTGAGGTGGTCCACCATGACGCGGTAGTGGCCCCGTGCGTCCTGGGACAGCTCGGTGACCATGTGCAACGGGCGGAGTTCTGTCCTGCCAGTCGCCTCCGCGCGCGCCAGGTACGTGCGGTCCACGCTCACCTTGGCCTCGCTGGCGCAGCCGGAGAGGCTGTACCGGCCGACGGTGACCGCGGGAGTTGCCCGACCGGCCAGCTCCGCTTCGATCGTCTCGACGTCGAAGTTGCCGACGACCGGCTCTGGCCGCAGGCCAGCCGCGGTCAACGCCTGGTGCCAGATCCGCGTGGGCCGGTACTGCTGTAGGGACAGCAGGGAATCCGGGAACTCGTTCGCGATCAGCCGCTGCCGCGCCCTCGGGTAGTAGACGGCGTCGAGTTCGGCGTAGTCCAGCTCCGGAGGGAAGACCCGGGAGAACGGACCGGGAAGCGGTTGTCCCAGGACACCTCCGTACACCAGCGTGCCGCCCCCGACAGCGGCTCCGCAGGCCACAGTCAGATCACGGTGCACCAGCAGTTCCAGTGGGCCGGTGCGTTCTCTCGCCGCCACGACGGCGCCAGCCATGAACAGGCGCGCAGCCGTGGCGGGGAAACCCCTGGGCGGCCACAGGGACGGCCGCGCCGTACGTCCCCACAACAGTCCCCTGCCCCACGGGGAGGTTCCGTCCTCGGCGGCGGCCGGCCACCGGCGTCCCCGTTCCAGGACCACGTTCTCCACGCCGGCTTCGGCCAGCCGGAACGCGGTGATGCTGCCGCCGACGCCCGAACCGATGATCACCACGCGATGTCGTTCTTCCCTGACCGCACCCACACCGTTCTTCGCGGTCCTGGACACCGGTCCTCCCCCGATTCGCCTTTCACCCACGTCGGCATCGGCGCAGGGCCGCGCAAAGAATTCGTTCCCACCAAGGGACACGGAGATCAAATGCCCGTTCCGCCGGGAGAACGTCACTGACGACTGAATCCAGGTTCATCCAGATACCGGGGGCGGTCAAGAGCCTTCCAGGGACGGCTCTACAGCAATCCGTCTCGGTCAGAAATTCTCCCTTGTGCCGAGGACGGGGGCATGTCCAGGGAGGAGACAATCCGGTCCTCGAATCAGCGACTCCTGAACCATTGACGGCGCCACAGCGCCCTCGGCACGGCCATTCCCATCGAGTGCGAACCCGTACACGGCCCAGCCCGTGACGTGCGGTCCAGCGAGCCCGCTCCACCGAACTCGCAGCACATCAGGAAGTCAAGCGCTGCCTCACGGCCGACCTCGGAGCACTTCGTCTGAGGGGCGGAGTGCTCCTTTCGCCCCAAATCCACCGCATGTTTGCGTTAGTGGCACAACCGACGGCGCAGGCGAAGCGAGCAGGCATGGTGACGACGACCCCACACATCGCGATCTCCCGTGACGACGCCGCCCGAACACCGGATGACACCGCGGCGCACTTCGAGCCAGACGAAATCACCGCACTGGTCACCGAGATCCGGCGGCCACTAAGAGTGCTGTTGGATCCCGCGACCGGTCGCAGGGGTGTTCAACGGGTACCGGTCCCCGGATCGGGGGGCGACGGCCACGAGGCGGCAACCGGGAGCGCGCAGCTCCACGGTGTGCTCCCGGCGATCTACCCAGAATGGCTTGGCAACAGCGAGTTCTGCACCGCACACCACACACGGTTCCCCTATGTTGCCGGTGAGATGTCGACCGGCATCGCCACCTCGGAGA
>JASLAV010000506.1 GCA_030146905.1 Lentzea sp.
CACCGGGTCGAAGTTGTTCTGCCACCACTGCGCGCGCTCGGCGAACGTCTTGGCGACCTTCCTGTCACCCGTGCGCTCGGCGAGCTGGCTGATCGCGAAGTCCGCCGCGGAGATCTCCAGGGTCTCCGCCGCGCCACCCCAGGCGTTCGACACGGCGGGCATGTACTTGTTCTGCAGGTACTTGTCGAGCGACGGGCGCTGCCCGACCGACATGACGGCCCAGCCGTCCTTGCTCAGGTCCAGCGCCGTCGGCACGGTCGCGGCCTTCACCAGGCTTCGAAGCGAGGACTTGATGTCGTACTTGTCACCGCCGAACGCCGAGATCGCGGCCAGTGCGATGGGTGCGGGGTCGCCGTTCATGACGTGCGTGCCGCCGCCGTTGTGCGTCCAGCGGTCCCAGACCCCGTTGTTCTGGTTGGCCTGGTTGAGCAGCGACTGCGCGATGTCGGAGCCGATCTGCGGTTCCAGCAGGGTCAGCAGCTGCAGTTGTGAACGGTAGATGTCCCAGCCGGAGAACGTGCCGTACTGGGCTTTCTGCCTGCTCTTGTCGATCTTGTGGGTCTTGCCGTCGAACCCGGCGTACTCGCCGTTGACGTCGCTGTAGAGGTTGGGGTGCAGCAGCGAGTGGTACAGCGCGGTGTAGAACTTGGTCCGCTCGTCATCGGTGCCGCCGCCGACCTCGATGCGCTTGAGCTGCTTCTGCCACGCGATGTACGCGTTGTCCCTCATGTCCTCGATGGACTGACCCTTGTTCTCCGCCTTCAGGTTCTGCTTGGCGTTGTCGAGGCTGACGTAGGAGATGCCGACCTTGACGTTCACCTGCGAACCGGGCGTGAACCCGAGGTAGGCGCCGGAACCCTTGCCCAGCACCGGCCAGCCGTTCGTGCCGTACGTCGTGCCGCCCTGCGAGGTGGTGCTGCCGGGCGTGACAACGTTGTCCTGGTACGTGCCGACCTCGGTGAACGCCTGGTCGAACTCGGCCACGAAGTGCAGCTTGTAGTAGCTGCGGCGGCCGACCTGGTTGATGTAGCCGCAGAAGTTGCCGCTCGTGACGCTGCCGGTGATCGTCCGCTTGTCCTTGTCGATCACGGTCTGCGCGTCGCTGGAACCGACCTGCGACTTGGAGGTGTTGACCAGCACCGTCGCCGGCTTGTCGGCGGGGAAGCTGAACCGCGCCGCACCGGTGCGTTCGGTGGCGGACAGCTCGGCCTTCGCGCCCGACTTCAGCGTCACGTCGTAGCGGCCGGGCTTGGCCACCTCGTCCGCGTGCGTGAACTCGCTCGCGTAGACCGAGTCGGTCGCGTCCGTGGTCGGTGACGTGGTGACGGTCCCGACGTGCGGGAAGATCGGGATGTCACCGCTTCCGCCGGCACACCCCGTGCCGGACATGTGGGTGAGGCTGAAGCCGCGGATCTTCGTGGCGTCGTACCGGTACCCGCCGGGAGCCGCGGCGCGCAGGGTGTTGCCGCGCGAGGCCTCCGGGCTGAAGGAGAACATGCCGAACGGCACGACCGCGCCGGGGAAGGTGTTCCCGAGGTTGGTCGTGCCGATGAACGGGTTCACGTGTGCCGCGGGATCCGGCACCACCTGGATCTGGGGCTGAGCGGAGGCAGGGACCACTCCGAACGTCATGGCCGCCGCCACCGCAGCTGTCACGAGGACTCTTCGCTGCATGGTCGCGGACCCTACTTTCCGTGCCCGCCCAACCCCAGAGAGCGACGCGAAGTTGTCGTCAAACGGACAAGCGCTGCTCCATGAAGGCCCTCAGCGCGGGCCAATCGGTGTCCTCCGCGACCTGTACCTGGTGCTTTCCCTCGACGAGCGCGCCCTCGTCGTCGATGTCGAGCCCGCGGGTGGTGAGCTTGAGGACGCCGGGCACGATCGCCTCCGCCACGGCCACCGCGTCGTGGACCAGGATGCCCTCCTCCCGGTGGGAGTGGTTCTCCTCCTGGTGGCGCGCGAGGTACTCGCGGTAAGTGCCCGTGAGGCCGCTCAGCACGGGGTCGACGCTGGCGAGGAACTCGGTGTCGGCGATGCACCGCTGGGTGAGGTTGAGCGGCACGATGATCGGGTTGCCCTTGCGGATGACGACCTGCGCGGCCTCGGGGTCCGCCCAGAAGTTGAACTCGGCCCGCGCGGTCGTGTTGCCGATGCCGAGCCCGCCGCCCATGACGATCAGCCGCGGGATGGGGATGCCGACCTCGAGCGCCTCCGCGATGTTGGTGAGCGGGCCGATGGCGACGACCACGGTGTCCGGCGTCAGGTTGTCCGCGAAGAAGCGGATCGGGTCGTCCCCGTGGAGGCCCTTGCGGTTCTCCGGCAACGTGTGGGCCTGCCCGCCGAGCCCGTCCGCGCCGTGCACGTCCGCCGCGCCGCCGGGCCCCTCGAAGCCCTTGACCACGGGCACGTCGGTGCGGCCGAGGTGGGCGAGCAGGCGCAGGGCGTTGGCGGTGGTGAGCTCGAGCCCGACGTTGCCGAACACCGTGGTCAGCCCGACGAGGTCGACCTCCGGGCTGCGGGCGGCGAGCGCGATCGCGAACGCGTCGTCGACGCCGGGATCGGTGTCGATGATGAGAGGAGTCGCCATGCCGCTCAGCCTGCCTCAAGCCCCCTGCTCCGCGGTGCACGGGACTCGGCGACCTCGGACACGTCCCGGACGCACCGAAGTTAGAGTCTTCGTCCATGACTTCGATGTGGGGCGCTCCGGTCTGGACGCGCTGGGCCAGGTCGCGCCGGGACCCGATGCAGGCGCGCTTCCTCACGCTGGCCTCCCTGCGCTGGGTCCTGCGCCACCGCGCCTACACCCCCTGGTACCTGGTCCGCTACTGGAGGCTGCTGAAGTTCCGGCTGCTCAACCCGCACGTGGTGCTGCGCGGCATGGTCTTCTTCGGCAAGCGCGTCGAGGTCATGGCGCGCCCCGGCTTCGGCCGGCTGGAGATCGGCCGCTGGGTGCACATCGGCGACGGCAACGCCATCCGGTGCCACGAGGGGTCGCTGCGCATCGGCGACAAGGTCGTGTTCGGCAAGGACAACACGGTCAACTGCTACCTCGACATCGAGATCGGCGCGTCC
>JASLAV010000757.1 GCA_030146905.1 Lentzea sp.
GCCGCCAGCACCGCCCGCTGTTGCCGCGGGCCCAGATCGATCTCCTCGTCGTCGCGCCAGGCTCGTACCGGACCCATCAGTGAGAAGCGCAGGCTCATGCAACGTGACAACGCCCGCGGGCATTCCTCGCTTCCCGTCCCACGGACTGGTCCGCAACCGGGACCTCCACCCCGACTCGGCTGGGCCGGACCGCGTGCGGCGGTGACGGTGCTGCCCTGGGCGTCCGGCTACCCGGCAGGCGCCCTCGCCGTGGCCCTGGCGACCAGCGCCGGCCGGCCGCGTGCACGCCGGTGCTCACAGCCGTGGAGGCCGCCCGGGTGGTTCCGTGTCCGAATTGGACTTGAGGATCGGGCTCAGGCAGGTCGCCGGCCTGCTGCTCGGCGTCGTGCCGGCGGCGTTGGGGATCGGCGCGGGTCGTTCGGGACCGGCGCGGTGTGCACCGTGATCGGGTTCGCCCTGGGTGGCGGTACCAGCAGGCGCGACCGCGATGACCAGGCCGTCCTCTGTGGTCCCGTCCGTCACCGCGTTGATCACGTGGCTCGGCACGGACACTCAATCGAGTTCTGTCGCCCGGACGGCAGTCGAAGAACCGGCAGGCGGTGGGTAACGTTGATCGAATGACGGACGGCACCTTCGAAGCGTTTCGGAAGGCCGAGGCGTTGATGGCTCAGCGCAGGCCGCTCGACGCGCTGCGCGAACTGAGGCAGGTGCTGGACGAGGCCGGCGAGGCGCCGTCCGTGCAGCTGCTGGCCGGCCGGGCCTATCTCGGATCAGCGCAGCTCAACCGGGCTGAGGAAGCGTTCCGCAAGGTCCTGGACCTCGATCCGAGCGATCACTACGCGCGGTTCGCGCTCGGCAGGACGCTGCAACGGCAGAACCGCCTCCCCGAGGCGCTCGCCCAGCTCCGGATGGCGGTCGCGATGAACCCGTCACCGGAATACCAGGAAGCGCTCGGAGAGGTCAAAGCCCGGCTCGCCCTGGGGAACTGATCACCGGAACAGCGTGTCGCTCCAGAACCCCGCCCTCCTTCACCCCCCGGCGGCACCGCGAACTGCCCGGATCCGCCGTGCTCCGCGTAGTCCTTTGTAGACAGCGCGTGCCGCATCGACACGAACTCCTCTGGCGCCTTGAACTTCACGTCCAAAGTGGACGGCATCTCGCCGGTCGCACCCCTCCGGCAACCTGCACACTGGATTAGAAGGCAGCCCATCTCGAGTCCTCTCCACCCAATGGACAAAGGGACACGACAACATGGCAAAGGTTCTATTTCGAAAGCTTGATGAATACCCCAGGGAACTCGGACGCAATAGTAAAAACCATTTCACCGAACACTTCCTTGCATACTGCCTGTCCGTCTTCATCGAGCTTCAACCGTCGCCACTCGCGCGGAGCACGTAGCCTGGGTGCCGTGGTCCCGCCGCCCGCAGTCAAGGAACCCGTCCGCCGCAACCGCTCCGGCAACATCTTCGGCCGCATCGTCCTGGTGCTGCTGCTGATCGTCGTGGTCGCGGCAGGCGCGTGGGGCCTGGGCGCCCTGAACCGCAGGAACGCGGCCCCCCTGGGCCCGCCCCCGTTCCTCGTCCCGATCCAGCAGGTCGAACCGGGCGCAGCGGCCCCTGGCAGCGCCGCCTCCCCGGGCACCGGGGCAACCGCCGACCCGTTGGCCGAATGGGCGACGCGCGTGGCGTCGAAGACCGACATCCCACCCCGAGCCCTGCACGCCTACGCACAGGCAGACCTGACGATGCAACAAGAGGCTCCGGCCTGCCGAATCAGCTGGGCGACGCTCGCGGGAATCGGCAGGATCGAATCGCACCACGGCAACATCAACGGCGCCCGCCTGCAAGAAAACGGCCTGCCGTCGCGCCCGATCATCGGCATCCCCCTGGACGGCCGCCCAGGCGTGAAAGCGATCAGGGACACCGACGGCGGCCGCCTGGACGGCGACACCACCTGGGACCGCGCGGTGGGCCCGATGCAGTTCATCCCGGGCACCTGGAACCGCTGGGCGAAACGAGCGGCGGGCGACGGCCTCCCGGCAGACCCGCAGAACATCGACGACGCCGCCCTGACAGCAGCCCGTTACCTCTGCGGAGACAGCGCCCGAGACCTGGGCAGCGGCCAGGGCTGGTGGGCGGCAGTGCTCGCGTACAACAACTCCGTGGAGTACGGTCAAAACGTGTTCAGCGGCGCCGACGCCTACGCACGGGCAAGCATCCCCAAGTAGCGCGCCAAAACACGCTCACGCAGGGGTCCCCCTCACCGAAGGACCCCCCGCGACCCAACGTACAGAGCAGGTCTGACACTCCGACGGGGTCGATGCCGGGGCGGGACGAGCCGAGGCGCGTCGGCACCAGGCAGGACGGGTGGCACGCGGCAGAGGCGCGGCAGGCGACGCGGCGGGCAAGGCGTCGCGCGGCAGAGGCGAGACGGGCAAGGCGGGCGAAGCCGCACGCGGCAGAGGCGAGACGGGCAAGGCGTCGCGCGGCAGAGGCGCGGCAGGCAAGGCGACGCGGTCCCGAAGCGAGCCATCCCGGTCGCTCCCGGTCACGCCTGATCGCACGCGATGCCGAAGGCGAGCCGTCCTCACCATGCGGTCAGGGTGGGGTGGTCCCGTCACGAGTCGCACCTCAGCCCTTGCTGCATCTGAAGGGGAGGGTCAAGTCGACACGCTCTTCGTCGACTTG
>JASLAV010000809.1 GCA_030146905.1 Lentzea sp.
AGGAACGGTCTCCCGCGCGGCGGTTGCGCCTGGTCCGGCGGATGCTGCACCGGGAGACCGGGATCCTCAGCACGTTGAAGGCCGTTCCGGTGCCGCTCACCGAGTTCGGGCACGTGCCCAGCCCCAACTAGCGCTGGTTCCAGGTTCCGGGCGCTGACCGGTGTCCGTGGTGGACCGCGCATCGCAGCCGTGCCTCTGACGCGGCACGGCGGTTGCTCGCGGCCCGATGAGTGCTGCGCCAGGACAGCAGGATCCTCAGCACGCTGTAAAGCGGTCCGACGCGGCCTGGGCGCGGTCTGACGCGGTCCTGCTCGGTCCGACGCGGTCCTGCGCGGTCCGACGACCCGGTACGGCCCGAGAACGGCCCAGCACGTCCCTGGTGCGACTCCCGCAGGCCCCCGGTGCGGCCCAAGAGCGACCCAGCACACTTCCTGGTGCGGCCGGGACGTCCCGGCGCGGCCCGGCGCCGACCGTTCGCGAGCCTCCCCGGTCCTCCCACCTGCCTTCGCGGCCCCCGCCTACCCGAACCGGCCCAGCCGGGGACGCCGATCGTCGGATCGTTGAATTGTGGCCTTGTGGGATTGTTGAACAATCCTTACTCTGAGGTCCACATCACATCGAAGCCCTCCTCCCACCACGTTGCGAGGTGTCCCATGAGCACGACCACGACCGAGGAGACAGGCCGTTTCGCCTGGTTCCGCAGTCTCGGCCAGAAGGGCCGGCGCGCGTTCATCGGCGCGTTCGGCGGCTACGGGCTGGACTCCTACGACTACTGGGTCCTGCCGCTGAGCCTGGTCGCGATCACCGGCTACTTCGGCCTCACCAAGGCCGAGGCGGGCCTGCTGGGCACGAGCACGCTGCTGATGAGCGCCATCGGCGGCGCGGTGGCGGGCGTCATGGCCGACCGGTTCGGGCGGTCGAAGACGCTGGTCATCACGGTCGCGGCGTACGCGTTCTTCACCGTGCTGTGCGGCTTCGCGACGAACTACGAGACCCTGCTGGTCTTCCGCGCGTTGCAGGGCCTGGGTTTCGGTGGTGAGTGGGCGGCGGGCGCGATCCTCGTGGCCGAGTACTGCAAGCCGAAGTACCGCGGGCGCACGGTGGCGTTCATCCAGAGCGCGTGGGCGGTCGGCTGGGGTCTCGCGGTCGTCGTCAACACCCTGGTCGCCTCGTTCGCGGACCCCGCGTGGTCGTGGCGGATCATGTTCTGGACGGGTGCGCTGCCAGCGGTCCTCATCTTCTACGTGCGCCGCAACGTCGAGGACGCGCCGGAAACCAAGGCACAGCCCAAGGAACGCGGCACCTTCGTCAAGATCTTCCAGCCCGGCCTGCTCAAGACCACGCTGTTCGCCGCACTGCTCGCCACCGGTGTCCAGGGCGGTTACTACACCCTCGCCACGTGGCTGCCGTCGTTCCTGCAGACCGGGCGCGGCCTCACCATCATCGGCACCGGCGGGTACCTCGCGTTCCTCATCACCGGTGCGTGGATCGGGTACGTCAGCGGCGGCTACCTCACGGACTACCTGGGGCGCAAGAAGACCTTCACGGTGTTCGCCGTGGCCAGTGCGCTCCTGATCGTCGCCTATACGCAGATCCCCAACGGTGCCAACACGTTGGTCATGTTCCTCGGCTTCCCGCTGGGGTTCTGCATGAGCGCGATCTTCAGCGGCTTCGGCAGCTACCTGTCCGAGCTCTACCCCACCGCGCTGCGCGGAACGGGGCAGGGCTTCACCTACAACTTCGGGCGCGCGTTCGGCGCGGTGTTCCCCGGTCTCGTCGGGTTCATGGCCGACCGGCTCGGCATCGGCGGTGCCATGCTGTTCGGGGCGGCGGCGTACGGGATCGCGGTCGTCGCACTGCTGTGGCTGCCGGAGACGGTCAACAAGGAGCTCGAATGACGACCGCGGGCCAGGCGCCGGGACAGGCGCAGGCGAACCTGATCTCCATCCCCAGGGACTGGGCGTACGACTTCCTCCTCTTCACCCACCGCAACCCCAAGCCGTGCCCCGTGCTCGACGTGCTGGACGCCGGTGAGACGGTCAGCTCCCTCAAGCCGGACGCGGACGTGCGGACCCACGCGCCGCGCTACCGCGTCTGGGAGAACGGCGAACTGGTGGCAGAACCGGAGAACGCGACCGAGCACTGGCGCGACGACCTGGTGACGTTCCTGATCGGCTGCAGCTTCACGTTCGAGACCGCGCTCGTCAACGCGGGCGTGCCGCTGCGGCACGTGGAGCAGGGGAAGAACGTCTCCATGCTCGTCACGGACATCCAGTGCCGTCCGGCGGGCAGGTTGCACGGGCCGATGGTCGTGTCGATGCGGTGGATCCCCGAGTCCTTTGTGGACATGGCGCACAAGGTCACCGCGCTCATGCCGTCGGTGCACGGCGCACCGGTCGGCGCCGGCGACCCGAGGATGCTCGGCATCGACGACGTCCACACGCCGGACTTCGGTGACGCCGTCACGCCGGAACCCGGTGACATACCGGTGTTCTGGGCGTGCGGGGTGACGCCGCAGGCGGTGCTGATGAAGTCGAAGCCACCGTTCGCGATCACGCACGCGCCCGGTCAGATGTTCGTGACCGACATGCCGGACTTCGCCTACCGGGTCGGGTAGGCCGCCGGAGGGCGGTGCCTCAGCCGAGGCGCCGCCCCAGGTCGTCCAGGCCGTTCCACGCCGCGCAGCAGCCGTAGGCCAGCGCCGCGGCCAGCGGCCACGCCAGGATCCCCCACCACGTCTCCAGCACCGGGGCGACGACCACCGTGTCGTTCGGCTTGATCGTCGACGGCATCGGGTGCGCGCCCGCGGCCAGCCGCCCGCCCAGCCACTGCGCGAACCACGCCGCAGCGAACGAGCCCGCCGTCATCGCCAGCATCACGACGGGCCCGCGCCGCTGCCGAAGCAGCCACACCGCCATGCCGGTGACCGCCCCCGCGCCCAAGCCGATCAGCACGAACACCATCAGCGCGTCGAGCCGGTGGTAGCTCTCCACCCCGACCGGGTAGAACTTGCCGTCCTGCGGCGAGACGATCTGCAGCTGGGCCGGGGCGAGCCACGACCACACGTACGCGGCCGGCAGCCCGAACGCGAACGTCGTCAGCAGGACACCCAGGCCCGGCAGCAGATCCCGCTTCACCACGACCTTCGGCCGCGGCCGGACGTAGTGGTAGACGTACGGCGGCTCCGGCACGGGTTCGGTGCGCACCGGCGCTGCTTCCTCGTCCATTCGCGAGAGGTTACTACCGTGCCGAGGTGATCTCTCCGTGGCGGCTGCAGCGCGCCGCCCAGCCGTCAGGGGTCACCTGGACGACCATGCGGCGCGCGCACTCCGAGCAGTACCGCGGCGGGTCGATCACCGACAGGCGCTGACGGCAGAACGCGTGGTCGCCGCCGGCTTCCTCTTTGCCGCAGAAGGAGCAGTACGTCATCTGAAGTGCCGTCACAGGGTCTGGCTCAGCGCCTTGATGGGCATCGACAGCTCTTCGAGCATGTCGAGGTCCTGCTGCGCGGGGCGGCCGAGGTTCGTCAGGTAGTTGCCGACGATGATCGCGTTGATGCCGCCGAGCATGCCCTGCTTCGCGCCCAGGTCGCCGAAGGTCAGCTCACGGCC
>JASLAV010000869.1 GCA_030146905.1 Lentzea sp.
GCCGTACTGGGGCGTGGTGGTCACGTTCCGCCTGGAGACCGGCAGGCCGGTCTCCGGGTTGACCACGAGCCGCGTCTCGATGTCGGAGAACTGGAAGGCGGGAGGCGCGGTGATCGCCACGCCGAGGCCGGTGCTGTCGTCGCCCATCGGCACCTCACCGAGGAACCGCACGCCGTCGAGCGTCTTGAGCAGCTCGAACACCGCTCGCCGCTGGTCGTCGCCGATGTTCGCGGCCATCAGGTCCATCGCGAGCGACGCGGTCCGGTACGGGTCCCCGTCGCCGACCAGGTCTTCCAGCAGCTTCTTCAGCTCCACCGGGTCGGTGGACAGCGAGCCGAACGAGTCGAGGCGCACGTCGCTGTGCATGGACATCTGGAACCCGGACACGGCGGTCTTCTGCACGGCGGTCTTCATCGGCCCGAAGCGCACGGAGTGGTTCCCGCCGAGCTGAGGTGCTGTCGCCGGCTTGCCGGCGGCCGCCCACTTGTCCTCGTCGATGTTCGAGTAGGGCGACACGTGGCCGTCCTTCTGGAGGACCGAGATCTCGGTGCCGGCGGTCAGCCAGCGGTCGGTCTTCGACCACAGCTCCACGAAGTACGGGTTCGTCGGCTCGCCGACGAGCATCAGCGACGACTCCTGCGTCAGCACGTGCCACCACTGCGGAGGCGCCGCCGGTTGCGCGGGTTCGACCGGCCGGGGCAGCAGGACGACCACGAGCGCGATCACCGCGACCACGACCAGCGGCGGAGCGAACCGCCGGCACAACTGCGGCCTGGACCGCTCCAACCGCGGCATCGCGGTGATGCGCACCAGGTCGTCTTCCATCCGTCCGGAGTCGACCTCGGGCGTGCGCGGCTTGGCCGCGGCCAGGTTCTTCATGAGGTCTTCCATGACTCCCTCGCACGGTCGTGGGTCGGCATCGAGAGAGCGGCGCGCAACCGTCGTCGAGCGCGGTGCAACCGCACGTAGAACGTCGCGGTGGTGCAGTCGAGCACCCTCGCGGCCTCGGCAGGAGCCAGCCCGTGCCAGGCGATCAGCGTGAGCGCCTCCTGGTCGACCTCGGACAGGCTCGCCAGGGCCGCCCGCAGCTCGACCAGCGCGAAGTCGTCGTCCGCCACGACGTCGTCCAGCTCGTCGTGCCACACCTGCCTGCGGGCGGTGCGCACCAGGTTGCGCGCGATGCCCAGCAACCACGGCAACGCGTTCGGCGGCATCTGGTCGAGCCTGCGCCAGGCGATCGTGAAGGTCTCGCTGGTGATGTCCTCGGCGAGCCGGCCACCCGCATGACTCGCCGCGTACGCGAGCACCCGTGGGTAACACTCGCGGTACACGGCGGAGAAGTCCTCCACGATCGCCCTCCCTCTTCACGAGGTAGTGCGCAGATCGTGCCGATTCTTACTTTTTAGTGACTTGGGTCACATGCTTGAGGAACGCGGACCACGCCTCGTCCGACACCGGCACGTGCGCGGCCGGAGCCTTGCTGTCGCGGATGCCGATGCCGTGCCCGATCTCGACACAGTCGCTGGAGTTCGCACTGTAAGAGCTCTTGCGCCAGGTCGACATGCGGAACGCCTCCTCAGCCCAGGATGCCGGTGATCAGCTTCCGCGATTGTTCCGGATCCAGAGCCTGGGCGTCGAGCCGCTTCAACACGGCGGAGTAGATCGACAGGGATCTTGTGTCTTCGATGAAGAGCCCGGAATTTTCGCCTTCGAGAAAGATGACCGGCTCGAACTTCTCGTAGCCGAGCCGGATGAACGACCCGGAACTGCCCGCGTTCGCCCCGATGGAGATCGGCACGACGCGCAAGGTGATGTAGGAGCGTTGCGACATCCCCAGGAGGTGGAGGTGCTGGTCCTTCATCACGTCCGGCCCGCCCACTGGTAGTCGCAAAGCCTGTTCGTGGATGTAGAACGCGAACGTGCGGCTCCAGTGGAAGAGCTTGCGGCGTTCGAGCTTCGCCGCGATGAGGTTTTCGTAGTCGACCGACTTGTTGCGTGCCGCTCCGTCGATGACGGCACGCATGTAGTCGGGAGTCTGAAGATGGCCGGGAACGAGATTCGTCGACCACACGGTGATCTCGTTGGCGAGCTGTTCCTGGGTGAGCAGGACCGGCACCTGGTCAGGCGGCCCGTCGTCGGGGATCTTGAGGTAACCGTTCTCGCGCGTCTCGCGGAACAGGGTGATCAGGCGCCGGATCTCGGGCGGTGCGACGCGGCAGTAGCCGAGCAGCAGCGTCACGTCGTTCTCGGTCACGCCGCCCTTGCCCCGCACCAGGTCGGAGAGCTTGGCTTCGTCCCAGTCGAGTTCTTCGGCCAGTTTGCGATGGGTCAGCTTGGTCTTCTCGATGGCCTTGCGAACGCCATCGCCGAACTCGCGCCCCACCACACTGGACTTTCGTCGTGGCATGGCGAAGAAACTAGGAGTGCCGCCGGTACCGGCTCCATCTTTTACTTCCAAATGTCCCTGAAGGAAGTAGTTGCTTGGAGCCGGTCCAAGTCGGTCCTTTACATCTTTGCGCGTGCGGCTACAAATGCATCCACGGCGCGATTGACGTCATCGGTCGTGTGTGCGGCAGACATCTGCGTACGAATACGAGCCTTGCCGTGCGGCACGACCGGGTACGAGAAGCCGATCACGTAGACGCCCTGCTCCAGCAACAGGTCGGCGAGCCGCGAGGCCTCGGCCGCGTCGCCGATCATCACCGGGATGATCGGGTGCTCGCCGGGCAGCAGGTCGAAGCCCTCCTCCGTCATGCGGCGGCGGAACAGCTCGGTGTTCTCCCTGAGCCGGACGAGCAGGTCGGACGAGGACGACAGCATGTCCAGCGTCGCGATCGCGGCGGCGGTGATCGACGGCGCCAGCGAGTTCGAGAACAGGTACGGGCGCGAGCGCTGGCGCAGCAGTTCGACGATCTCCGCGCGGCCGGAGGTGTACCCGCCGGACGCACCGCCGAGGGCCTTGCCGAGGGTGCCGGTCACGATGTCGACGCGGTCCTGCACGCCGAACAGCTCCGGGGTGCCGCGGCCGGTCGGGCCGGTGAAGCCGACGGCGTGCGAGTCGTCGACCATGACCAG
>JASLAV010000941.1 GCA_030146905.1 Lentzea sp.
TTCTTGCCACCCCCGCCGGGAGCGTTCGCACCGGGCGGCTTGGGGGCCGCGTCGTCCGGCTTGGGCGGCGTGCCCGGAGCGTCCGAGCCGGGCGGCTTCACCGAGGGAGGCGCCGGCGTGTCCGGCGGCTTGACCGCCGGCGGCGTCTCCGGGGGCTTCACGCCCGCCGTGCCCGTGGTGTCGCCAGGCGGCTTCTGGACAGGAGGCGGCTCCGGCGTGTCGCCCTTGCCACCCGTACCACCACCGGGAACCTCCGGTGGCTTCTGGACGGGCGGAGCGTCACCGGCGGGAGGCTTGGCACCACCGCCACCGCCACCGGCACCGCCACCGCCGTTGATCGTCGGGGTGTCGCCCGGAGGCTTGACCGGCGGCGGCGAGGCGGCCGACGAGGCACCGCCCTTGCCGAAGCGGGCCGCGTCGTCACCCATCTTCGCCAGTGCCGTGCCGAGGTCGTCGGCGGCCTTCGAGGACGACGTGATCAGCGACTTGAGCTTCGTGACGTGCTGCATGATCCGGGAGAACGCCTCGAGGGCGGTCGCGACTGCGGTGCCGATGAACGCGATGATCGACGCGCCGAACGTGATCGGGGCCAGACCGGCCGCGATCAGCGCGCCACCGATCAGGTTGCCGATCACCATGGCGATGATGTCGCGCACGAGCGAGCGCACGGCGGTCACGCAGGCGCCCATCGTGCCCATCAGCTTCGCCGAGGCGTTGACCGCCGAGCCGATGGCCTCGAGCTCCTTGGAGACGTGCGCCATGGTCGCGCGGAAGTGGTCGGCCGCCTCGCCGGCCCAGCCGTCGAGCTTCTTGAGGGCGTCGAGGTGACCTGACGCGAGGCCCTCGTAGTTCTTGGCATCGTCCTGGAGCTTCTTGGTCTCCTGCCGGATGGCGATGTTGTCGCCGAGCAGCAGGTCGAGCGGCTCGCGCAAGAAGGCGATGTGGTCGATCAGCCAGCCGACACCGGCGCCGATGACGGCACCGAGAGGGTTGAGCGCGGCGCCGACGATGTCGAACGCCAGACCGACGCTGTAGGCGGCGATCGACGCCTCGTCCTGCTTCTGCACCGCCTTCACGAGGCCGGCGACGGTGTCGACCATGCCCGCGCCGGAGAACTTGTCGTTGAGTTCGGTGCCTTCACCGAAGCCCGGGGTCAGCGTCAGGCCCTGCACCATCAGGCACCTCCGGAGAACGAGTTCGCGTTGCCCTCGTCGGTGTTGGTGTAGGTCTCCGCGGTCAGGCGGGCGTTGTTCGCCGCCTCGCGCAGACCGGCCTCGTACTTGCCGATGCACTCCTCGGCGTTCTTCACCTCGACGCGCGCGGCGACGGCGAAGATCTGGCCGACGACACCGAACACCAGCGGGTCGAAGTGGACGTTGCCGAGCACCTTCGTGGACGTCTCGAGCTGGTCCACAATGGAGTCGAGGTTCGAAGAGAACGCTTTGATCCCCTCAGGATCGACGTCGAACTGACCGGCCATCAGCAGCCCTCTCGCGTGACAGGCGTGGACAGGGTCACCAAGGCTGGCCGTCCTCGTCATCGTCGTCGTGCGCAGGAGGCCGCCGCGCGGGTGGCGCCTGCTGCGGCTGCCACTGGGCCGCGGGCTGCTGTTCCTCGACGGCGTAACCGTCGTCGTCGTATCCGTGCTGCGAGTTCTCTTCCTCGTCCTGCACGGCGGGCGGGAGGTACGACATGACGAGGTCCATCGACTCGGTGCCCGCACCGAGCGGCGCAAACGCCTCGATCATCTTCTCGGAGGCCGCGCGCTGTCCTTTCCCGACAGCCTCCATGATCGACGCCTGCAGGCGCTGCGGGCTCAGGCCCGCCGCGTAGTCGGTCAGCTGGATGTGCTGCAGCGCACCGGTAGGCGCGATCGTCACCTGCACCGCGTGGTCCTTCGACATCGTGGTGGCCGACGCGTGGGCCATGTCCACTTGGAGCTGCGCGGCCTTCGCCGCCAGGTCGTCGGCCTTCGCCTGCATGTCCTGCATCCACCGGTCGGGGTCGACCCCGACCATCCGACTTCCCTCAATAGGTACCAACGGATCCACGGAATTCCTCTCACGCCAAGACGGCGTAGATTCGAGTTGATTCGGTCGTTGTCGGTGAATTCGGCGTGATCCCGCAGCAGCCGACGCCGCGGGCCTGGTCAACCAACTGCTCTTCGACCCGCGCGACCATCCAGCCCAACAGTTCGGGGTGTGGTTGCCCGGTGACCGGAAGGGCACGCCGTAGGGCGCCCGGTCACCGGGCAACTCAGCGGTCGGCCGGCATCTGATCTTGCCGCTGACCGCGGTCACGGGCGAAACGCTGCAGAATTCGGACGTACAACATGCCCATGCAGCCGCTGAGGGTGGCGATGACGATCGCCGCCGGAACGCGTCCGGCAGCAAGGATGTCCGCTACGACGAACATCGACACCATGAACGCGACGATGCCGAGCGCGGCGTAGCCCCTGTCCTGCACGTCCGCCCAGCGTCGCATCGCGCGGCTGGCCTGTCCGTCGACACTGCGGGTCTCGATGAACAGCGCGATCAACAGGACAGGAACCACCTGCATCGCGCCCTCGTAAAGGAGCATGTTCATGCCTTTCCGGCTCTTCGTCGAGATGCCGGGCGACGGGTTGGTGCCCTGTGCCGGCTCTGGGGGTTCGATGACCACATGCCCGCCTCCCGGCGGCGTGCAGCGGAGCAATTAGCAGGCATGCCGCAGCGGCACACTCAAGTCCGCACAGCACAGGTGTGGTCGACCTCACGCGCGTAGGCCCGACCGCCTCGCGGCCGGGCATGTTCACCCGACGGGTCTGTTGCGATCGAGGATGACGTTGGCGCGCTGCAGGACGTCGATCTGCGCGGGGTTGTAAAGCTCGACGACCGCCTGGAGGAAGACCGACCAATTGCGCGGCCCATGGCTCGCCGCACCCTGCTCTGCCAACTCCTGCAGAAGTGGATGTTTCTGCCGGTGACGATCGAGGTCGGGGGCGAGCCGCTCGGCCAGGTCCTGCCTGGTTTCCTCGCTCGCGTCCTCGGACAGGGCATCGAGATCCTTCTCCGCCGCGGTGGGGGCCGGGGTGTGCGTCTCCCGCAGGACGTCCAGCACCGGCGGCGCCAGGACGCGCGAGCAGACGAGCAGGAATGCTCGTTCGTCCTCGGACACGCCGCCGGCGAGGCCGCCGAAGCCGGGCGGCAGGTCGGCGCAGTCGGGATGCCGCAGGATCTCGGCCAGCTGCCCGCGGATCCGTTGCTGGTGCTCGACACTGGCCGCCAGCGCGGCGTCGAGGGCGCGGAACGCCTGTTCCGCGCCCTCGTCCGACCTCTGGATCGCGGCGATGTCGGCCAGCGACACGCCCAGCTCCACCATGCGCCGGATCCGCAGCAGCCGGGTGAGATGCCGGATCCGGTACTGCTTGTAGCCGTTGGCCGCCCGTTCCGGCTCCTCGAGCAGCCCGATCCGATGGTAGTGCCGCACGGTTTTCAGGGTGGTGCCGGCGAGCTCGGCCAGCTCACGGGTGCTCCAGTCGGCCCTTGTCCGCATGCCGGCAGTCCACACCGTGCCCCTGGGGCACAGTCAACTTCAGCCCTGCCGGCAAGTCCGGTCACCGGCTGGCATGGTGCCGTCGACCACGCCGCCCACACCGGCTGCGCCGCGGGCTTCCCCACCGCTGACTCCCCGGCTGTCGCCGGATTCACCGCGACCAGGGCACCGATCAGACCCAGCGCCCCCACCAGGGCCATACCGCGTGTACGAAACATTCGCGCCCCCTGTCCGGCCCCCTCGGTGGGCCTGCCCTCATCCGAACCTGTGCCCTCGGGCCACGATCAAGTGGACGCCGGGCAGGTCTTCGGGCAGACCCTTGAGGAACTTCGCCACGGCGGCGCTGATCAGCCAGGCGGTCAAGAAGCGCAACAGGCTCGCGACAGGATGCCGGTGCGCGCGTGGCTCCGGCCCAGCTGTGTCACCGAGTGAGCCCATCGGCAGGCGCACCGCGCGAGATCGCGGACATCTCCGGAGATCGTCGACAAGATCACACCGGCACGGGGTTGAGTGTGCCGCTACGGCCGAGTGTCTCGTAGAAGGCGCACCTTGCCGACGAATCGATTCCGGAGCTTTCCATGGCCTCGCACGACTCCGGCCCGCCAGCGGACCGGTCCAGCTCACCTGCAACTCGGCGCATCACCGATCGCGTCGCTGCCGCTGCCGGGGCGACGGCGGTGCTCGCGTTGACGGCTGCCTGCACGCAGCACCCCGACCTCAGCGGGCTCTGAGCCGCAGCCGTCTCCTGCCGGATTGGCGACGTACTACGAGCAGAAGGTGAGGTTCGGCTCGTGTGAGGGCTACGGCTCCACGCCGACGGAGAAGAAGCTCTACGCCGAGCCTTTCGAGTGTGCTCGGCTGACGGTGCCGCTGGACTACCGGGCCCCGGAGGGAAAGACCATTCAGGTCGCCGTGCTCCGGCTTCCGGCCCAGGGAGACCCCGGCCAACGCATCGGCTCACTGGTGCTCAACCCAGGCGGCCCAGGTGGTTCGGGCATGACCCAGGCGACGACGTTCAGCACCGCGTTCGCGAAGAGCCCACTGCTGCAACGGTTCGACGTGGTGGGGTTCGATCCGCGCGGGGTCGGATCGTCGACGCCCGCGATCAGCTGTTTCACCGACCAGGAACGCGATCGTGGCGAGGACCGGACCACACTGCTGGCGTCCTCGGGTGAGTGGGGCGAGGACGACACCCGGCGCCTGGCGGAGCGATGCGCGCAGGGCTCGGGCGGGAAGGAGATCCTGGCCGCGGTCGGCACCCGCAACGCCGCCCGGGACCTGGACGTCCTGCGCGCGGCTCTGGACGACGAGAAGCTGACCTACGCGGGGCACAGCTACGGCACCCGACTCGGCGCGGTCTACGCCGAGATGTTCCCCAAGAACGTGCGCGCACTGGTACTGGACGGCGTGGTGGACCCCACCATGCAGAACCCGCAGCGGCGACTCACCCAGCAGGCCGGCTTCCAGCAGAACTTCGACAAGCTGGCAGCCGCCTGCGCCACCAGCGAGGACTGCCCGCTGGGTACCGACCCGGCAAAGGCCGCGGAAGCCTTCCAGAAGCTGGTCCAGCCGCTGATCGACAAGCCGGTCCCCGCAGGCAAGGGGCGCACGCTGAACTTCAACCAGGCCACCGGAGGCGTCACCGCCGGCCTGTACTACCCCGAGGTCTGGCCGGTGCTCATCAAGGGCCTTGCCCAGCTCAAGCAGGGCGACGGGACGCAGATCACGGAGGTCGGCGACCTGTTCGGCGGTCGAGACGCCTCAGGCGTGTGGACCAACTTCTCCGAGGCGAACCTCGCCGTCAACTGCAACGACGAGGTGCGCCGCACGCCCGAGGAAGAAGCCCGGCTGCGCGCCGACATCGTCCGGACCAGCCCGTACCTGGCAACCGGGGAGAAGACCGAAGGAGTCAGCCGGGACGCGTGCGAATCCTGGCCCGGCGAGCCCAGCCTCGGCATTCCCTACGCGCAGGACGTCGAAGGGCTGCCCGACACCCTGATCATCTCCATCACCGGCGACCCGTCCACCCCCTACGCAGCCGGCAAGGTCCTGGCCGACGAGATCGGCGGCACCGTGCTCACGGTCGAAGGTGCACGGCACACCGTCGCGCAAGAGGGGATCAACCCCTGCGTCAACGCCGCCGTCGCCGCCTACCTCATCGAACTGAAAGTCCCCGAGGAAGACCAGCACTGCCGACTCTGACCAGGACCGCTGATCATCGACCTGGCACCGCCGCGCAGCGGCCCGCTACGCCCGCGAACACACCTGGCGGTAGGCGGCGGTACGGCCGGTCCTCGCCCTGCGCGGCGCACTCGATCTGCGGCACCCGCTGCCTGGGTCCGCGTCCAGAACATCGATGGACAACTCGTGATGGCGCAGACCCAATCCCCCGAACGCTTCGCGAAGCGGGCGTTCACCGCCGACGGGTCCCCTGGCGGGTCCCTGCCCCTGAGCCATCGAGCACAACGACATGAAGGACAGCATGCGCCACTCCGAAGCACATCCGATCCTGCGCCCGCTAGGGGCGTTCGAGCACATCATCGATCTCTACATCAGCCGCAACCCAGTTCAGTTCTCGCTCATCATCGAACTCGGGTCGCCCATCCGGGCACAGCAGCTGGAGCGCGCGCTCGCGCAGCTGCAGCAAACGCACCCGTTGCTCGCCGTCGGCATCGATCGCACCGGTGAGCGCCCGGCATTCCGCCGGTCGACCGGCCTCATTCCGGTCCGAGAGGCCCGCGCGGGCGACTGGCGGGAAGCGGCAGCGGAGGAGCAGACGCGTCCCATCGACGCCGACGGGAGTCCTCTGGTGCGCGCAACGTTCTTGAGCGACGGTCCTGGTGACCGTGGAACCATCGTCCTTCTGACGTTCTCCCACCAGATCGCCGACGGACGCGGCGCGCTCCGCGCAGCACACGACCTCCTCGCGATCCTCGACGGGCAGACGCTCCCGGCTCGGCCGGTACCTGTCGACCAGGAGAGCCTGCTCGAGCGCCTGCCCCAGGCGGAGCAGCCGGTCGAGCACGTCCCAGGCACTGCGACGGACCCGCATGTCGCCACGATCCGTCCGTTCGACGCCACGGCACCGAGCATCGAGATCGCCGAACTCGACCCTGCGACGACCGAACACCTCCGCTCAACCGCTCGTGCCCACGCTTCGACTGTCCAAGGCGCACTCTGTGCCGCCGCCGCACAAGCACTCACCGCGCTCACCGGCGCCGACAGCATCCGCATCAACGTGCCCATCGACCTCCGCTCGGTGCTGGGTCTCGATGATGACGTCGTGAACCGCTTCACGGCGACAACTGTGGTCATGCAGGCACCCGCGCACAGCACTCTTTGGTCCCTCGCCCAGGACGCGACGGCGCAACTGCGCGCGGCACGCGACGGCGCCCGCGACGCGGCACTCATGCTGGCCTCGCTCAATCCGGTCGACGCCGTGGAGGCAGAGGCAGCGATGCTCGCTGCCACCACCGCCGACCTGGAGATCACCAACCTGGGGGCGTACCAGCCCGCCACGCCGTCCGCGGTCGCGATCTGGGGACCGACGATGACGACGCAGGTCCGGGACGAACGGATTCTCGGCGTCGTCACGCACGACGGGTCGCTACGAATCGTCCTGACGACGCACGGCGATACAAGGGGTCTGCCCGCTGACATCGCCAGCCGCCTCACACGACTGCGAGGTTGAGGAGAGGACTGACCCGCGCCGACCAGTCGGCCGGCGTGGCGCCGGCGACGGTCACGCCACCGGCGCTGTGCGCGCCGAAAACCGCACGCACACAGGTCAAGTGGCATGGTGCTACTCGTCGATGACTTCGCCGAGACGGTCCTGTCGCCTCAGCCTGCGAGCGCGGGAAGTCGGCCCGCGTAACGGTCGTCCGGCGCGGGGCCGGATCGACGCCACCAGTCTTGAGGACCTCCCACACCGTGGAGGCGGCGAGCAAGATCCTGTCCTCCGGCGAGACCCACCGCGTGGGAATCCCGTTGCGCCGCAGGGGAAAGCCCCAGGACGTGGCCGAGCCGATCGCATTCCTGGTGTTGGAGCGTGCCTTCCAGATCACCCTGCGGGCCATCGCCGTCGACGGCGCGCGTCACTCCGACCGGAGTTCCCGAAGTCCCTCCCCCGCCGACAGCGTGGCGCTGGCACCGCGCGGGCCATCGCGGACGGACTGAACAACCCGGAGATCGCCGAACGGCTGCACATCAGTGTCGCCACGGTGAAAGCGCACACCAGCAACCTGTTCGCCAAGCTGGCGGTGGAGAACCGGGTACAGATCGCACTCGTGGTCCGCGACGCGCAGGGCTGAGGCAGTCAGCCCTGTCACGAACCAAGAATCGAAATCAGACCGCATGATCGTTCCACGTCGTTGCAGCACCCAGTCGGTCACGACGTCGCCGTCATTTCTTGGCAGAGCGGACTGTGCTCAGGCGGGAGCCGTGCTCGACGCCGCGGCGGACGATGACGGGTGCGATGCCGCGGGGCGCCGCCCGCGTCGGTGATCAGGCGATGCTTCGAGCCGGGCCCACAGCTCGTCGGTCAAGACCTCCCGTACCGGAATCACGAGGTAGCAGGACCTCGAACTTCTCACCGCCCAGCGGCTGCCCTCAACACGGCGGCCTGCG
>JASLAV010000535.1 GCA_030146905.1 Lentzea sp.
TCGCCGTCGAGCAGCACGTCGACCACCTGCTCGCCGCCGTCGACCGTCGGAGAGCACCAGACCGTCCACTCGGGACGCACGCTGAGCCCGGCGTCGACGAGTCGTACGACGAGATCCTGGTCGCCGCCGGGCTCACCGTGCGTCCCGAGTGGACGGTCTGGTGCTCGCCGACGGTCGACGGCGGCGAGCAGGTGGTCGACGTGCTGCTCGACGGCGAACGGCTGCCGACCGCGGTGATCAGCTCGAACGGTGCCGCGGCGGTGGGGATCTTCCTGCGCATGCAGCGGGACGGGCGGGCGGTGCCGGACGAGGTGTCGATCGTGTCGCTGGACGGGCAGGAGCTCACCCGCGTCGTCGGGCTGACGGCCGTCGAGGGGGCGGCGAAGGCGCAGGGGGAGCGGGCGGTCGCGGACCTGTTCACGCTGATCAGGGGCGGGGAGATCGAACCGGCGGAGCACCCGGTGCGGCTGGTCGTGCGCAACTCCAGCGGGCCCGTCGCCTGAGTAGGGTGGCGGCCATGCCCGCCGAAGAACGCCTGACCGAGCTCGCCGCGCTGCCGACCACTCCTGGCTACGCCCACGCCGTGGCGGTCACCGGCAAGCTCGCGTTCGTCTCCGGTCAGGTGGCGGTCGACGCGGCCGGGTGCGTGGTCGGCGTCGACGACCTGGCGGCGCAGACGAGGCAGGCGCTGAGCAATCTTCATCACGTCATCCGGAGGTTTGGCGCTGACTGGTCGGATGTCGTGAAGTTCACCTGGTTCGTGCTCGACGCGTCAGAGGTTCAGACCATTCGTGCCGTGCGTGACGAAATTCTGCGGCCCGCGCTGGGCGAGATGCCCAACCCGGCCAGCACGCTGGTTCAGGTGGCGGCGTTGTTCGGTCCCGATTTCCTGGTCGAGGTCGAGGCGGTCGTCGCTATTCCAAGTGAAGCATCGGATGTTTGAGCAAAAGCACCTCTGCGTGTGCGTCCCGACCGGCCTGCACCCATCGGGTGACCAGGGTCCATTTGCTCTGGTAATGCGGACCGAGCTGTGACATAGCTTGTACTTGTGGAGCAGTTGGTGACGCGGCTGGCGGACGCTTGGGGCGTAGCCACTCGATACGAAAACGCGGACCAGCAAGAGGTTGCGGTCGATCGCGACGTCGTGGTCAAGATCCTCGCCCAGTTCGGAGTCGACGCGTCCACTGAGGACTCGGTCGTCCGCGAACTCGCCGAGGTCGAGCGGCGTAGAGCCGAGCAGAAGCTCCCGCCCACTATCGTCATCCGCGAGTACGAGACGTACGACCTGCGCGGTCCCGCGACCGTCGAGCTGGAGGACGGCACCTCGTTCGCCGTCGAACGGCACCTCCCGGACTCGGTGCCGCTCGGCTGGCACCGCGTGGTGACCGCGGACCAGACCGTGACGCTCGCCGTCGCACCCAGGACGCTGCCCGAGGTCCCGCACACCTGGGGCTGGATGCTGCAGCTCTACGCCGCGCGCTCGAAGGAGTCGTGGGGGATGGGCGACTTCGCCGACCTCGCCACGATCGCCCGCAGGTCGGCCCTCGAACTCGACGCCGGCGTCGTGCTGGTCAACCCGGTGCAGGCCCCGAGCCCGACGCACCCCGTCGAGCGCTCGCCGTACTCGCCGACCACCCGCCGGTTCGCGAACCCCCTGTACCTGCGCGTCACCGACACGGCGGAGTTCCTGCAGGCCTGTCCGCGCACCAGGCAGCTCATCCGCGACCTCAAGCCCGCGAACCAGGACCTGATCGACTACGACGCCGTGTGGGAGGCGAAGAAGCAGGCGCTGGAACTGCTCTTCCCCGGCGGCGAGGTCGAGATGGACGCCGAGCTGGAGAAGTTCGCGACCTACTGCGCGCTCGCCGAGGTCCACGGCAAGGACTGGCGCGAGTGGCCGGCCGACCGGGAGGACCCGCCCGCCGAACGGGTCGCGTTCTACGCCTGGCTGCAGCACCTCTGCACCCGCCAGCTCCAGGACGTCCGGCTCGCCGCTCACGAGGCCGGCATGGCCGTCGGCGTCATCCACGACCTGCCGGTGGGCGTCGACCCCGGTGGCGCGGACACCTTCGCCGACCCCGACGCGTTCGCCATCGACGTCACGGTGGGCGCGCCGCCCGACGCGTTCAGCGCGGACGGCCAGGGCTGGGGCCTGCCGCCGTGGCGCCCGGACAAGCTCGCCGAGACCGGCTACCGGCCGCTCCGGCAGGTGCTGCGCAGCGTTCTGCAGCACGCGGACGGCATCCGCATCGACCACGTCGCGGGCCTGTGGCGGCTCTGGTGGATCCCACCGGGCGAGCCGCCGTCGCGCGGCACGTACGTCTACTACGACGCGGACGCCATGCTCGGCGTGCTCGCGCTGGAGGCGTACCGGGCGGGCGCGGTCGTCGTCGGCGAGGACCTCGGCACGGTCGAGCCGGTCGTCACGAAGACGTTGCAGGAGAACGGCATGCTGACCAGCGCCGTCCTCTACTTCCAGCGCGACTACTACGCCGAGGGTCACCCGCTGATCCCGCCGTCGCAGTGGAACCCGAACCAGATGGCCAGCATCTCGACGCACGACCTGCCGACCGCGGCGACGTTCTTCGC
>JASLAV010000959.1 GCA_030146905.1 Lentzea sp.
GTGGTCATCGACAGGGCGCTGCTGCCCGCGGTCGCCGGCGAGGTGTCGATGGTCGGCGTTCCGACGACGGCCGAGAACCGCGACGTCGTGCACACCGCCCTGGTCGGCACCCTGCCCGGCGTGCGGCTCGTGGACGGCGAACAGCTCGACCTCTACGGCGACACCCTGATGGCCGACCTGGAACGCGCCACCGTCATCGGGCTCTCGATCGCGGCGTTGCTCGGCGGGATCGGCGCCGCGGTCGCGGCAGCGGGGTCGGTGATCGACCGGAGGCGCACTTTCGCCGCATTGATCGCGGCCGGAACACCGATTCGCGTATTGGCTCACGCATTGCGCCGGGAAGTGATGATCCCGGTGTTCGGCGTCACGCTGGCGGCGTGCGGCGCGGGCGTTGTCGTAGGCCTCGGACTGCTCACCGTGGCACGCGGAGTGGTGGGCCACGGTGAAATGCCGATCACCCCGTGGGTGGTGGCCCCCGTGGGCGTCGGAGTCGTGGTCGCGCTGGTAGCGGCCTTGGCGTGCGGTCCGGTACTACGCGGCATCAGCCCACGGGATTACGCGGCGGAGTAGTGCTCGGCCGGAAGTACGAGAACGGGACCGGCCCTCAGCGCGATGTGCGCGGAGGGCCATTTCCTTAACTTGGATTCATGACGAATGCGCAGCTCGCGAGCATCCAATGGGGCGTTTTCCTCTCCGTCGTCTTCCTGCTCCCGCAGCTGTTGTTCCGCCAGCTGACCTTCCGCGGTGGCGTGGTCACCGTTTACGCGAGCATGCTGTTCGCCGCGACGTTCCTGCCCGTGCAGTCGATCCCGCCGCGCCAGACCGCGCAGCTGGTCCCGTTCCAGTGGGTCGCCGACACGATCCGCGACGGGCAGGTCGCGTTCGACCAGATGACCATGAACGTGCTGCTGTTCGTGCCGCTCGGCGCGATGCTGATGATCTGGGGCCGCCGCTCGGCGGGGCAGGCGGCGTTGATCGGCTACGGCGTCTCGCTGCTCGTCGAGGGCTCGCAGCTGCTGTGGGCGAACCGGATCTTCGACGTCGACGACCTGGTCACCAACACCACCGGCACCGCGCTCGGCTGGCTGGGCGCGCTGGCCGCCGTGAAGGTCCACGCGCGGATCAGGACCGCCGCGGTTCCGGAGCCGCGGGTGCGGCGTTCACTCGCCGGCGTGAGGTAGCGCGGTCAGCTGGTGCGCCAGTGCAGCTCGTCCGCCGAGTTGACCTCGGGGAAGCAGTGGCAGACCACGCCGCGGTTCTCCAGCGCCGTCGCGACCTCGTCGAACATCTCGACGATCGACATCCACTCCGGCTTGACCATCTCGTGGCGCTCCTGGTCCCACTCGACCACGCAGCCGCGCAGCACGCCGGGCCGCAGGTCGACCGCGAGCACGTCACCGGTGCCGTCGAACGCGATCGGCAGCCACTCCGGGTGGAACCAGCTCGTCGGCGCCCCCGCCTCCGACGCGTCCCCCGGCTTGCTCGTGTGGGTCTCCCTCAGCACGAACGCGCGGTCGGCGCCCAGCGGCGTGTAGAAGGGCGGCAGGATCTCGGCGTACAGGCCCTCCTCCGTGCCGCCGTAGATGCTCCACCACATCTGCAGGTCGATCGGAACCCGAAGCTCCGGCAGCGCGTCGAACCTCGGCCGCAGCACGGCGCGGGTGGCTGGAGCGTGCTCCGCCAGCCAGGCCAGGATCCGGTTCCAGTGCTCGATCACACCCACGGACCCATGATCTTGGCGGAACGACGGGCGAGGTACCGCCCATCGGGGCAGGATCAAGGCGAACAGGTCACTAACGGGGGAAGAAGCTTTCAGATGGCGGAACAGGGTCTCAGGGTCGACCTCGACGCCTTGACCGGGTACGCGTCGGCGGTGAGCGGCCTGGCCGGCGAGGTGGGCGAGGTCGGCACCGGCACGTTGAGCGGCACGACCGCGCTTCCTGCCGACTGCTTCGGCAAGATCGGCAACGAGGCGGGGCTCAACGCCGCGTTCCAGGCGGCGGCCCAGGCGCAGCTCGACGCGCTGAAGGCGGCGGCCACCGGCCTGTCCGGGCTCGGCACGGCTGTGGTGAAGGCGCGTGACGCCTACATCGCCCAGGAAGAGGCGCACAAGGCGTCGCTCGACAAGGCGGCACGGGCATGAGCGTCGAGGGCCTGCTGAGCCAGTTCCTCGCGCCCATGAAGGAGAACCTCGCGAAGCTCGACGGCGACACCGGCGGTGCCGCGCGGGCGGGTGACGCGTTCGGCCGTGCCCAGACCGCGCTGACCGACCTCGGCTCACGGCACGGCACGGCCTCCACCGCCGTGCTGAACACGTGGTCCGGCGACAAGGCCAACGCCTTCACCGGCCGCGTCTCGGCATTCGCGTCCGCCGCGAACCTGTTGTCCGCGAACGCTTCCGCCATCAAGGCGGTGGCATCGTCCGGCGTGTCGGCGGTGACGGGCGGGCGCACGGCGGTCCAGGGCCTCATCGACGAGTTCGTCGCGAAGGCGACGCCGAAGCTGCAGGCCGCGGTCGCCGCGTCGAAGATCACCGGACCCGGCGTGGTGCTGGACGCGGTGGCCGAGCTCGCCGGGATGGCGTCGGGCTACCAGTCCAGGACCTCCGCCGAGGTGCAGAAGGTCCGCGACCAGCTCACGCAGCTCGTCGGTCAGCTCACCGGGCTGCGGACGCCGGACGCGGGCGCGCTGGCGAAGCTCGGCGATCCTCTCGGCGGTGACGAGGGCGGCACCATGACGGCGAGCGCCACCGAGGCCCCGCCCGCCAGGCAGGACTCCGGGCAGGGATCCGGTTCCGGCTCGGGCGGGGGCGGGGGCGGCGGCGGCTCAGGCGGCGGTGGAGGGGGCGGATCCGGCGGTGGAGGTGGCGGCGGAGGAGGTGGCTCCGGCCCCCGGCTGCCCGTCGCGATCCCGCCGCAGCCCGGCACCGGCGTCGGCGTGAACCTGCCCGACGGCAGCAGCGCGGAGGCACCGAACGAGACCGCGGCCAAGGCCGTGCGCAACGCGTTGTCGGCGCTGGGCACCCCGTACGTGTGGGGTGGCGCCAACCCGCCGCAGGGCACGGACTGCTCGGGGCTGACGCAGTGGGCGTACCAGAACGCGGGCTTCGACATCCCGCGCCCGGCGTCCTCGCAGGCGATGGGCGCGTCGGTGCCGGCGGACCAGCTGCTGCCGGGCGACCTGGTGGTGTGGGACGGGCACGTGGCGATGGTCATCGGCAACGGGCAGATGGTCGAGGCCGGCGACCCGGTGCAGGTGCAGCCGATCAGGACCACGAACTCCGGGATGTCGTTCTACGGCTTCTACCGGCCGACGGGCTGAGCGAGCTTCTTCCCGAGGGTCTCGACGGCGAGCTTGCCGAGGCCCTTCAGGAAGGCGCCCGCGACGTACGCGTGGTCGTAGTGGTCACGCCAGAGCACGACCTTGCCGTCGCGGACGACGAACGTGCCGCACACCCAGAACGCCGCCTCGAACCGGCCGCGCCGGATGACGTCCGTCCGCTGGGTCAGCACCACGCCGCCGTTGGCAGCGATGTGGTGGATGCGGACCTCGACGCCGGTGACGGCCCTGTTCATCAGCTCCAGGTGCCTGGCGACCGTCTTCTTCCCGCGCGCGGCGGGGAAGGGCATGTTCCGCCACGACACGTCGTCGGCCACGTGCCGCACGACCTCCGCCGCGTCCAGGGTTTCGGTGGCGCGCAGCAGCGCCACCACGACATCGCTCGGGTTCGTCACACCACCAGCTTCCACCAGCCCACCCGATCGGCGAACATGCGGCACACTGTCCACAACAGGGGGTGATCAGGTGGACGACGACGTCGAGCGCGCCGCGCGGAAGGTGCGCGATGTCGAGCAGGCCGTGTCGGAGCACGTCGCGCGCAGCGGTCCCATCACAGGACGGGCGTCCTCACCGGACGGCGCCGTGACGGTCGTCGCGACACCCGGCGGTCCGCCCCGGCAGGTCACCGTGAGCCCCGCGTCGTTGCGGATGGGCCCGCACGGGCTGGCCGCCGAGATCATGCGCGTCGCCGAGAACGCCAGGCGCGACGCGAACACCCGGCTGCACAGGACGCTGGAACGCGTGGTCGACCCGCGGGAGCTGACCGCGATGGGGATCGAGGCCGGCCGCGACGACGAGCACGGGTGGCGGCCGTGAACGAGGACCGGCTCCAGGCCGTCGAGCGGCTCCAGCGCGACCTCAGGGCCCTCACCGCCACCGTCGAGCACCCGAACGGCCTCTGCACGGTCACGGCGTCCTCCAAGGGTGAGATCAGGGCGCTGCACCTGCACCCCGCGCTGCTCACCCGCGGTGCCCATGCGGTCGGGCAGGTCGTCACCGAGACCGCGCGGCTCGCGACGGACGCGGCCGTGCAGACGAGCTTCAACAAGATGGCGCTGGCACTCGGGGACGGGATGGCGATCGACGTCGAGTCGATCGCGGGCGACTCGCCCCACCGGGCGACCTGGAACCCCGTCGTGCCGCCGAAAGCCCCAGCTGAGCAGGCGGCGCCGGAGCGCAGGCAGCGGCCCGCGCGGGTCGAGGACCCCGACGAGGACGCTTTCTTCTCCAACCCCTTGTGGCGTCGGTGATCAGCACCGTTAGGCTCGCCCACGGCATCAGGCAGGCGTGACCGGGAGGTCAGGATGGCGCAGGACATCGTCCCCATCGAGCTGGGGTTGACGCAGGGTGACGTCGTCACGCTGTGGGCACCCCGCTGGCGCGAGAAGGGCGAGGAGTGGGAGGCGTTCCTCGGCGACGAGGAGGACCTGTTCGTCTTCCCCGATGCCGCACACCTCGCCGCGTTCGTGCGCACCGCGGAGGAACACGACCTGACCGACCACCCCGCGTGGCCGATCGTGCCGTCGCTGGGCGTCGCGGACCTCTCGCCGGACGACAACCACCAGTTCGACCTCGTAGGCGTGCCCGAGCTGATCGCGGAGGACCCGGACACCTGGACGATCGGTGAGCTCGCCGACGTCATCGCGATCGTGCGCTCCCTGGCGGACGTCTGCGAGCTCGAGAAGGTCCACGAGGTGCTCGACGCCGCGGAGGGCTTCTCGCTGCTGCCGCAGGGCACGCTGCCGTTCAGCGGCCGTGACGGCGCCAAGCTCTGGGACGCGATGTCCGAGGTCGTCTCCGAGAAGTGGGACGAGGTCCTCGACGCGATCGACAGCGTCGTGAACACCCCCGAGGTGCCGGAGAAGCAGCTCGCCGTCGCGCAGGAGGAGCTCGCCGCGCTGGAGGCCGCGACCGCGGCGACGGCCGCCGCCGCCGCCGACGCCGACGACGACTCCGATGAGGAGAAGGCGGAGCCGACCGGCTTCTGGGCAGAGGCCGGCATCGACCCCATCAAGATCATCACGTCCGCCGGCGAGTTCTACACGCTGCGCTGCTACCTCGGCGACGACCCGGTGTTCCTGGGCCGCCGCGGCAAGATCGAGGTCTTCGGCTCGCAGCGCGCGCTCAGCCGCTTCATCGCCGAGAACGACGAGCACGACCTCGCGGAGGTCGAGACGTGGAACGACGTCAAGGTCAAGGCCACCGCGGGTGAGCTCGACGTCGAGGTGGACGACGAGAACGTCTACGTGCTGACCGGCATCGCCGAGGACATGGAAGAAGGCCCCGACTCCCTCGACCCGCAGCAGCTCGACCTCGCCGTCGAGCTGTTCGAGGACGCGGCGGAGTGGGCCGACGACGAGTCCGTGAAGGACGCGCTGGCCTCGTCGGAGTCGCTCGGCTGGCTCGTGTCGTACGTGGTCTCGCCGGACCCGACGCGCCTCGCGCCGTCCGCCCCGTACGACGCCGAGGTGGCCGCGTTCCGCACGCTGCAGGCCGCGTTCGAGGACCGGCTCCACACCAACTGATCGCACGCGAGAGGGGCCGCTCGCGCGATGCGAGCGGCCCCTCCTCGTTCGCTAGCGAACCCGGTAGCTCACCGCGGCGAACGGGTAGTTCGCCTGGTGCAGGCTGCCGAGGACGTAGTAGACGTCTCCCGGCTGGCCCGGCCAGCCCTTCTGGCAGTCGGCGTTGAAGAAGACCTCGATGTCGGCGGACGAGATGTTGCTCGCGGACTTCGCCGGCGCGATGTTCACGCAGTCCTCGCCGGTGAGATCGACCTCGTGCCTGCTGCCCGTCAGGTTGGTGCCGCTGTAGAACTCGGCGTGCTCACCCGAGGCGCTCGCGGGTGCCGCGAGCGCCATCGAAGCGAGAACGGCAAGTCCACCGGCGATCAGCGCAGGGCGCAATGTGACCCCTCTTTTCCTGGGAAACCGTTGTGGCGTCGGCAATCCCAGACTGCCAGCTGATCCTGTCGGCGAGCTGTCGTTGACCGGTCAACCAGTGCCGGAACCAGAACCGGTCGCGGTCACGGTGCGGTGAGCGCCGCGTACCCCGGCTTGACCAGCTCGTTGATGATCGACAGCCGCTCGTCGAACCCGATGAACGCCGACTTCATGGCGTTGATCGTGAACCACTGCAGGTCGGCCCAGCCGTAGCCGAACGTCTCCACCAGCGCGGCGAACTCGCTGGAGAGCGAGCAGTCGCTCATCAGGCGGTTGTCGGTGTTGACCGTGACGCGGAACCGCAGCTTCGCGAGCAGGCCGATCGGGTGGTCGGCGAGGGTGGGCGCGGCGCCGGTCTGCAGGTTCGACGTCGGGCACATCTCCAGCGGGATGCGGCGGTCGCGGACGTACGAGGCCAGGCGCCCCAGCTCCGCGGTGTCGTTCTCGGAAACCTTGATGTCGTCGACGATCCGCACGCCGTGCCCGAGCCGTTCGGCGCCGCAGTGCTGCAGGGCCTCCCAGATCGACGGCAGGCCGAACGCCTCACCGGCGTGGATGGTGAAGTGGGCGTTCTGCCTGCGCAGGTACTCGAACGTGTCGAGGCCCCTGGTGGGAGGGAAGCCCGCCTCGGGTCCCGCGATGTCGAAGCCGACGACGCCGAGGTCGCGGTAGCGGACGGCGAGCTCGGCGATGCGCAGCCAGCCCTCGTTCTGGCGCATGGCGCACAGCAGGGTGCCGACGCGGATCTTGCGGCCGGTCGCGGCGACGCGCTGTTCGCCGAGGCGGAAGCCCTCCTGGACCGCCTCGACGACCTGCTCCAGCGCGAGGCCCTTCGCGGTGTTGAGCTCGGGGGCGTACCGGATCTCGGCGTAGACGACGCCGTCGGCGGCGAGGTCCTCCACGGCCTCGGCGGCGACGCGGACGAGTGCGGCCTCGTCCTGCATGACACCGCACGTGTGGGCGAAGCCCTCGAGGTAGCGCACGAGCGAGCCGGAGGTGGCGTTGTCGCGGAACCAGCCGCCCAGGACGCCCGCGTCGGTGGTGGGCAGCCCCTGGTAGCCGGAAGCGTCGGCGAGTTCGATCACCGTCAGCGGGCGGAGGCCACCGTCGAGGTGGTCGTGCAGCAGCACCTTCGGCGCGCTGCGGATGGTCTCCAAGGTAAGCGGCGTGGACATTTCTACACGTTACTCCAGGCGACACGCCGTTCCGGCACCAGCGAAACGATCTTGCCGCCGGTATGATCATTTGCTCGTTCAACGTTGTTGCCGATCCGTGATCAGCAACTTTCTGCAACCACCGCGAGGGTTGAGTCACCCCAAGGTAGGAACATCACCGGTCGCCACGGCGCGCTTCCGACCAGCAACCCGGCGTTCGGCGTAGTGGGATAGCCTGATCGGGCTAGGCTGCCGTCCGCGCCCGGCCGGGTTCCTTCGGGGGTGGTACGGACACCCGCCGCGACGCGGATAGGCTCCCGTGGTCTCCCCCCTCCCCTGGACGAAGGCACTCAGCCGTGACAGAGAACAACAACTCCACGATGAGCTTCGATCGGATGCGCAACATGCTGACGCGCGCCGCGGAGATCCGTGAGAGCGAGCAGCAGCAGATCTTCGACGCGCTGGACGAGATCCACGCCCGGATGTCGCCTCTGGAGTCGCTGGGTTCGGTCCGCAAGCGCCTGTCGGAGCTCCCGGACCGCACTGAGGTCAGCGTTCTCGCGGAGCGCCTGGACGAGGCCCTCGCCAAGCTGGAGGCCCAGGACACCGCCGTCGCCGACATCGGTCGCGCGGTGGACTCCCTGGTGGACAAGCTCGCCAAGCCGTTCGCGCAGCTCGACGGCCGTCTCGACGGTGTCGCCGGCCGCTTCGAGGGTGTCGCGGGCCGCATGGACGGCCTCGAGGACAAGCTCGCCGGCATCCACAAGCGCATCGACGACCTCGACGGCCACCTGGACAAGCAGGACGGCAAGGTCGACTCGATCCCCGGCGCCGTCACCAGCCCGCTGCGCGAGCGCATCGAGGCTCTCGAGGCCGCGCTGCGCGGCCGTCTCGACGAGGTGGACGAGGGCGTGCACGAGCACCTCGACGGCACCCGCGAGGCCCTGCAGAAGATCCTCGCCGACTCGTTCTCCGGCGTCCACGGCCGTGCCGACGAGCAGCGCGACGCCCTCGCCGCCGCCCGCGCCGAGCTGGCAGCCGCCGTCGCCGACAGCCGCGCCGAGCTCGTGTCTGCCGTCCACGACCGCCACAACCAGCTGGCCGGCGCGCTGACCGAGACCCGCGACTCGCTGGCGGGAGCCGTGGCGGAGACCCGCGGCGAGCTGGCGGGCACCGTGGCCGAGACCCGCGACTCCCTCGCGTCGTCGCTGGCGGAGACCCGCGCGGAGCTGACGTCCGCCGTCGCCGACACCCGCGAGACCGTCAACGGCAAGCTGGACGAGGCACGCACCGCCCTGTACGCGGCGATCGAGCAGTCCCGCGACCAGGTCGACTCCGCCGACCGCCTGGAGGCCCTCGCCGGCCGCCTGGAGCAGGTCACCTCGAAGCTCGACAC
>JASLAV010001062.1 GCA_030146905.1 Lentzea sp.
GTTCGTCTGGGCCAAGTCGCAGGTGCTGCAGGGCGCGCTGGTGCTGCCGGAGTCGGCGAGCACCGGCTTCCGGTCCGACCAGATCGCCCAGGCGTTCGTCCAGGTGCAGCCGGGAACCTCGGTCGCGGACGTGCAGAAGCGCGTCGAGCCGATGTTCGCGGACAACCCCGAGATCACCGTGCAGGACCGCAGCGGGTTCGTGAAGCAGACGACCTCTCAGTTCGACACGGTCCTGCTGATGATCCAGATCCTGCTGGCGCTGGCGATCCTGATCGCGGTGCTCGGCGTCATCAACACCCTGGCGCTGTCGGTGATCGAGCGGACCCGCGAGCTGGGCCTGTTGCGGGCCATCGGCATGCGACGCGCCCAGGTGATGCGGATGATCACCGTCGAGTCGGTGGTGATCTCGGTGTTCGGCGCGGTGCTCGGCCTCGTGGTCGGGCTGGCGCTGGGCGTCGCGACCGTGCAGGCGCTGAAGGACCAGGGCATCTCGGAGATCGGGTTCCCCTGGGTCACCATGGCCCAGTACCTGGTGGTGGCGGCGTTCGTCGGTGTGGTCGCGGCGATCCTGCCCGCGATCAGGGCCGCCAGGCTGAACGTGCTGGACGCGATCGCCTACGAGTGATCTTGCCCGGTGTGATCCTCTCCGGAGGGGAACTGGATCACGCTGAGCAAGCGGGGCCGCCGACCGTCTCCCGGACGGTTGGCGGCCCTTTTCGCGAGAACCGCACGCACCTCTTCGAGCGCCTCGGCGACCTCGTCGTCGTTCATCCAGATCACACCCTGGCGGTAGCTGACCGAGTCGTCGAACGGCATGGCGCCCGGCCGGTCGAGGTAGGCGTCGAACTCGCCGAGCAGCGCGGCCACGGCCGACGCGAACCCGGCCCTGTGGTCCTCCAGCGACATCGCCTTGCCCAACTCGGGCGCGATGGTGGTGTTCTCCTGCCGTACCCGGTAGCTCCGCTCGACGGCGCCCCGCACCCGCCGCTCCCCCACGACCTCCAGCACACCGCCCTCGAACAGCAGCCCCACGTGGCGGTACACGGTCGTCTTCGGCACGTCGGCGAGGCGTGCGCAGATCTCGGCGGTGGTCCGCACGCTGTCGCCCGACATCGCGTAGACGATCCGCAGTCGTACGGGGTGCAGCAGCAGCTCCAGCGTGTCCACACCAGAACTATCCCATATCCGGTAACGTTCCCATTATTGGAAACAATCGGAGGGGGACGACGTGGACATCACACCGTTGGACGACCTGAGCTGGCTCGACAAGGCCATCGGCGACGCGCGAGTCGTCGCGCTCGGCGAAAGCGCGCACTACAACCGCGAGACGTACCTGTTGCGGCACAAGGTGTTACGGCATCTGGTCGAACACCACGGCTTCACCGCGTACGCGATGGAGACCGGCTTCACCGAAGCACGGAACCTGGACGGCGACCTGTCGCACGCACTGGCGAACGGCCTGACGTCGTTCACGGGCATCTGGACCGAGATGCGCGCCCACCTGGAGTGGCAGCGCACGACGGACGTGCGGTTCTACGGCATCGACCTCGGCGGCTCGAACGCCTCGCTGGTGCCGGGACTCACCGCGCTGCCGGGGGTGAGCGACTTCCTGCGCGAGACCGCCGCGGCGTTCGGCTCGGAGTCGGCGTTCTCCGCACCCGCCGCGTTCGGCAGGTACGCGGCTCTCGACCAGTCCGTTCGCGACGCCCTCACCGCCGGGATCGCGGAACTGGTGGCGCGGCTGGCCTCCGAACGCGGCGCGGACCCCGCGGTGGTGCGGTCGGCGCACCTCGTCGCGGCGCTCGACCTCGTCATCAGGGCGATGACGCGAGGCGACCAGCGCGAGGCGATGTCGGTGCGGGACGCGGCGATGGCCGACACCGTGTCGTGGATCCTCGAACGGGAGGAACGGATCCTGCTGGCTGCGCACAACGGGCACCTCCAGCGGTGGCCGGGCGTCCTGCCTGGGATGGAGGCCATGACGCCGCTGGGGCTGCACCTGGCCGACCGGCTGGGTGACGACTACCTCGTGATCGGCGTGACCAACGGCACCGGCCGCACCCTCAACCACAGCGCGGAGTTCTACACCGGCGAGTTCTTCGCCGACCTGCCCGCGCCGGAGCCGGGCAGCCTCGACGCGTTCATGGGAGAGCTGGGCGACGAGCCGTTCGCGCTCGACCTGCGGCGACTCTCCGCCGATGACGCCGGGAAGGTCGGGGCGGCGTCACGGCAGCGGTTCGGCTCGTTCTACGCGGAGATCGACGCGACCGCCGCGTACGACGTGCTCGTGCACCTCCCCCACGTCGGCGAGGCGACCTCGGACGCAGGGGCGGTCGACGCCTCGGTGGAGGAGGTGCGCGAGATCCTCGGGTGACTCCACGGGGTGCTGCGCCGGGCCGTCGCGTGCCGGCACGGCACCCGCGGGGATCAGGCGTGCGGGCAGGTGTCCCGGTACGCCGAGATGAGCGTGTTCGGTGCAGGGGCCGGACACAGGAACTGGTCGTACCGCACGTCGTCGTCGACGAACCGCTTGAGCCACGACAGCGTGTACTTGCGCACCGTCACGTTGTCGCTGCGCGGAGCCGAGTGGTCGCCGCCGCGCAGTTCGAGGAACGCCTTGTCGGGCGCCGCCGTGATCGAGTTGTAGAACGGCGTGGAGTGCTGCGAGTTGGGGGCGGTGGGGTCGTTCTGGCCGCCGAGGACCAGGGTCGGCACCTGGACCGTCGACCAGCTCTTCGTGGTGTGCCAGCCGGCCATCGGGATCGATGCCTGCAGGGCGGGACGGGTCGCGGAGGCGCGCAACGCTCCCCCACCGCCCATGGAGTGACCCATCACCGCGAGGCGCGACGCGTCCACGCGCGGGTTGGTGCGCGCGACGTAGTCCAGTGCGGCCAGGAGCTGGCGGCCGCGGCTGTCCGGGTCGTCGAGGGTGGACAGGGTGTTGATCGTGATCACCACGAACCCGTAGGACGCGAGCCGCGGGCCGAAGTGCGCGACGGACGTCTGGTTCGCGGTGAAGCCGGGTGAGACGGCGATCGCACCGAAGGTGAGGTCGCTGGTGGGCGTGTAGACCGTGCCGCCGCCGAAGTTCGACTGGCGGGCGACGGCGGCGGACGTGACGGCGAAGGTGCCTCGGGAGGCTTCGACTGAGGCGGCCGTGGGTGCGGGGCCTCGTTCGTAGGGGTTGGCCGCCGCTGTGGCGACGGCCGGGGCTGTGGCAGGGATCAGCGCCAGGATGAGCGCCGCAAGCACTGTTTTGATGCGCACGACGGTGACACCTCGATTGGTTGCAGGGTAACCAAAAGCGACGGCGAGGCTCACGCTACCGCCCGGTAGCCGCGCGGCGGTTCGGCCACTCGGATGGTTAACGGGACATTTCGGCGTACCGCACCTGACGATGACGTGCACGGCTTTCGAACGGCCGGGGTCGATTCGAGTCGAACGGGTTCTGCGCCGCGGCGGTTACCCAGCGCAGCAGTTGTGGACATTGTCGTCCGGTCAGTCACCGCAGCGGCGGTATGCGACGAATCAGATGGCGCACGAGGGTGATCACGTGCCCACTCGGAGACAGTTCCTCGTTCTGAGCTCGACGGCGGCTCTCACCGGTCTGCTGCCAGAGGCTCCCGCGTCCGCTGCCGACACCGCGCAGCCCTACGCGTCGTACTGGCACCCGGCCACGATCCTCGACTGGGACCCGTCGACCGACCGGGACGCGAGGTACAACCGCAGCACGGTGCCGCTCGCGAGGCGCGTGGTCCCGGCACGCCCGGCCAACGCGCACGCCCATCCCCACGAGGCGCGCGTGCAGGCGCTGGTGGCGTACGCGCCGACGAGCGCCAACCCGGCGCAGGGCTCGCTCGACATGAACTACTACGCCACGAACTACTGGCAGTACATCGACGAGCTGGTGTTCTGGGGCGGTTCCGCCTCCGAGGGCCTGATCCTCGCGCCGAACCCGACCGTCACCGACGCCGCGCACCGCAACGGTGTGCGCGTGATCGGCAACGTCTTCCTCCCGCCCACCGCGTACGGCGGCCAGATCCAGTGGGTCCGCGACTTCGTGAAGCGCGAGGGCGACAGGTTCCCGGTGGCGGACAAGATGATCCAGGTCGCACGCCATTACGGGTTCGACGGCTGGTTCCTCAACCAGGAAACCGCCGGCGGCAACGCCCAGCTGGCCAACGACATGCGCGACTTCATCGTCTACATGAAGAAGAGCGGACTGCGCGTCATCTGGTACGACGCGATGACCGACACCGGGAGCGTGAGCTGGCAGAACGCGCTGACCGCGCGGAACAAGATGTTCTTCGAGCCGTCCGACGAGATGTTCCTGAACTTCTGGTGGAGCACGCAGGGCCTGGCGAGCTCGGCCGCGCTCGCGCGGCAGATGGGGCGCAGCCCGTACGACCTGGCGTCCGGCGTGGACGTCGAGTCCAACGGCTACAACACCAGCGTCGGCTGGGCTTCCGTCTTCCCCGAGGGCAAGCCGCACACGACGTCGCTCGGCTTCTACCGTCCGGAGTGGACGTTCAAGTCGTCGACGAGCCCCGCCGACTTCTACGCCAGGGACAACAGGTTCTGGGTCGGCCAGAACGGCGACCCGTCGAACACCACGACGACGGCGAGCTGGAAGGGCGTCGCCCACTACGTCACCGAGCTGACGCCGATCACGAGCCTGCCGTTCGTCACGAACTTCAACACCGGTCACGGCAGGAAGTTCGCGGTCGCCGGCACCGTCCGGTCGTCACAGGCCTGGAACAACCTGTCGTTGCAGGACGTCCTGCCGACGTGGCGCTGGAGCGTCACCGGGACGGGCACCAGGGTCACGCCCTCGCTCGACTGGGACGACCCGTACGACGGCGGCACCGCTCTCAAGATCACCGGCACGCCCCAGTCCGCCAACGACGTCCGGCTGTTCGCGACGTCGCTGGAGATCACCGGCGCGACCCAGTTCGAGATCGTCCACCGCACCGGCACCGGTCCGTCCCGGTTGCAGGCGGTGCTGCGGTTCGGCGCCACCGAGGAGGTGCTGGACCTCGGCGGGGTCAGCGGGGCGTGGCGGCGCAGCGTGTTCCCGCTCGGCGCGCACTCCGGCACGACGCTCACGGAGATCTCGCTGCGGGTGCTGCCCGGCGCGGCGGTCACCGCGTTCATCGGCAGGATCGGCGTCACGAACCCGGTCATGACGCCGCCCGCCGCACCGTCGGACGTGCGGGTCGAGCAGGTGAGCCGCACCGACGCCTCGACGGTGTCGGCACGGCTCACCTGGACTCGTTCGCCGGGAGCGGTCCGGCAGTACCGGGTCTACAAGGCCGGTACCGAGCGGATCTTCCTGGGTGGCACGACGAACGACGCGTACTTCGTGCCCGCGATCCCGCTGGCGAGCGGCGAGACCGCGCGGATCGAGGTCGAGGCCGTCAGCGAGGCGTTCGACGTCTCACCACCGGTCAGCGGTGCCGTTTCTTCCGGGCAGATCACTGGTACACCCTGACGTAGTCCAGCACCATGTCCTGCGGCAGCTGCGTCCCGGCCCCCGGCGGGCCGGGCCAGTCACCGCCCACCGCGTTGTTGATGATGATGAAGAACGGGTGGTCGAAGACCCACGGCCCGCGGGTGGTCTCCAGCACGTTCCTGTCGACGGTGAAGAACCTGTTGCCGTCCACGCTGAACGTCATGTGGGTGGAGTCCCACTCGACGGCGAAGGTCCGGAACGCCGACGCCGCCGGCTGCCCGAGGTCGAGCGGCGAACCGTAACCGCCCGCACCGAAGTACTGCGGCGCGTGCAGCGTCGAGTAGACCGTGTTCGGCTCCTTGCCGACGTGCTCCATGATGTCGATCTCGCCGGTGTAGGGCCACGGCCTGCGCTGGTCGAAGAAGTCCGCGCCCAGCATCCAGAACGCCGGCCACAACCCCTGCGTCGACGACACCTTGATCCGCGCCTCGACCCTGCCGTAGGTGAAGGTGAACTTGCCGTACGTGTTCAGCCTCGCCGACGTGTACTGGCAGGTCGTGCTGCCGCTGATCGGGTCCACCGGGCAGGCGCTGCCCGGCGTGACCTCACGCCGGGCCTGCAACACCAGGTTGCCGTTGCCGTCGTGCCGGGCGTTGTTGTTGTTCGTGTAGTACTGCAGCTCGTTGTTCACGCCGGGACCGGTCTCCGCCTGCCACTTGGAGCCGTCCGGGCCGGTGCCCGCCGGTGCGTTGAACTCGTCCGACCACACCAGCCGGCCGGGGAACGACGGGTTCGGCGGCAGCGGCGGTGGCGTGATGGGCGCGCCACCCGTGCCGTAGACCTGGAACTCCCACAGCGAGTAGCCGTAGCCGTTCGACCTGGCCGTGCCGTACATCCGCACGTACCGGCCGGTGCCGCTGACCGTCAGCGTCTCCTTGAACCCACGACCGGCCGTCGTGGAGTAGATCTGCCGCCAGTTCGTGTTGTCGTCCGAGACCTCCAGGCGGTACGCCGTGGCGAACGCCGGGTCCCACTGCAGGACGACCTTGGAGATCGTCGCCTGGGCGCCGAGGTCGACGGAGATCCAGCCTGGGTCGACCCAGCCGTTCGTCGGGCTCGTGGCCCAGCGGGTGGCGGGGTCGCGGTCGAACGCCTTGGCCGGGTTGCACTGGCCGCAGTTCGCGTCGTCCTGGAAGGTCGACGCCGCACCGCTCTTGCCGTAGGACAGCAGCGTCTCCGCGCCGCCGCCGGTGTCGCGGTTGCCGAACACCTGGAACTCCCACAGCGAGTAGCCGTACTGCGTGGCGCGCTGCGTGAGGTCGAGCCGCACGTACCGGCCGGTGCCGGTGACCGCGAGCGTCTCGGTCCCGCCGGGGCCGGTCGTCGTTCGACGAAGTTCCTGCCAGCTGGTGCCGTCCGCGGAGATGCTGAGCGTGTACGCCCTGGCGCTCGCCGCCTCCCAGGACAGCGTCACCTGGTCGACCTTCGCGGACGAGCCGAGGTCGACCTGGATCCACTGCGGGTCGCTGAACGTGCTGGACCAGCGGGTGCCCAGGTCGCCGTCGACCGCCGCCGTCGCGGCGAACACGGCGTTCTCACTGCTGGACGCGGTGACCGGGCGGTTCTGGGAGAGCAGCGGACCGGCGGCGTGCGCAGCCGGTGTGAACGTGGCGGCCACGAGTGCCGCCGCCACTAGGAGTGGGAGTCTTCCGCGTTGAAGCCTTCCTGACATGGGTGCTCCTGGGGCCGGAGAACGGGGCGACGGGTGTGAGAGAGCGCTCTCTCCGACTGGAGTTCGAAGCCGAGAGTCAGGGCAACGAGCATGCGGTGTCAAGAAAACCGGTACTTCTGAACGTTTCTTGCGGATTGACGTCCCGTGACGACCTGCGCCATGCTCGATGAGCGTGAGAGCGCTCTCCCAATCCTGCTGCGGAGAGGAAAGCTTCAATGAAGAAGCCCTTGTTCCACCTGGCGACCATCCTCGC
>JASLAV010001097.1 GCA_030146905.1 Lentzea sp.
GATTGCGATGCGCAGCTGATGAACTTCTACCTGGCGCACGACCGATACGGAGGAACTCCGGAGATCGGCCGCGCTCAGGTTCTGGTCAATACGCGCAACGATTCATCGCCGCAGTACATCGTCGCCACCCCGCCGTTCGCGGGCGGTGGCGCTGAGGTCACCGACCCGGTGGAGCTGGAAGAGCGGCTCCACTACTCCTTCTCGGCATGTTTCCGCGTCATTTCCGAAGCCAATGAGCGTGAGCCGGACGTCATCGAGCGCGTTCTCATCCATGTTGAAGGGATGGGGTTGGAAGAGATCGGTCGGAAACTTTCTATCCGTGCGTTGCGGCGAGCGATGCAGAAGGCATGACTTAGTCGCGGTCCGGGAACGATCGAAGATTGTGACCTTGTGTGGCTCGGTCCTGCGCTACGACTGCGTTTTGCTCTCCGCGTCTGCGGGAGACCGAGAATGCCGCAAGACGACTTGCGGGAGCCTGTGCCGCTCGAAAATTCATCGCTGCTGGTCAGGCTGCTTGTCTGTACTCGTTGATGAGTCCACCGAGGATGCGGGTGCGGAGCACTCTGTGGGTGTCGAGGTCGTGTACTGCGGCGGGGTGTTGTTGGTCTGCGGGTGGTAGCTGGTCGCGGGCTTGGTGGAGTCTGTGTCGGTTGTAGTGCTCTTGGTCTTGAGGACTTGCCGTGCGTGGGCTTCACCGGTGATCAGGACGTGGTCGAGCAGTTCGCGTCGCAGGGTGCCGATGACCCGTTCGCAGTGGGCGTTCATCCGGGGCGCCTGCGGCGCGCTGGTGATGACGTGCAGAGCATCGGACTGGAAGACGGCGTCGAACGCCTGGCTGTACTTGCTGTCGCGGTCGCGGAGCAAGAAGCGCAGCGACTCCATCCGGTGTCCGAGGTCGGCGGTAAGGTCCCTGGCCTGCTGTGTTGTCCATTCCTGGTTTGGGCGAGAAATGACGCCTGTGACGTGTAGGCGGCGGGTGCCGTGTTCGAGGAAGACCAGTGCGTAAAGCCTTCGACCGAGCACGGTGTCGAGGTGGAGGAAGTCCGCCGCAATGATGCCCTGGGCTTGGGCGGTGAGGAACTCCCGCCAGGTTGGGCCATCACGGCGTGGTGCTGGGTCGATGCCCGCGTTATGCAGGATCCGCCAGACCGTCGACGGTGCGATGTGGTGGCCGAGGCGGGTCAGTTCGCCATGAATCCCTCGATGGCCCCATCGGTTGTTCTCCTTGGCGAGCTCGCAGTACGAGCGACTTGGTCGCGGCTCGTGTCGGTGGGCGTCCGGTGCGTCGACGCGCGGAGCAGTCCCACTTACGAGCCACAAATCTGCGGTGCCAGGCGAGCAGGGTGCCTGGGGTGACCGGAAAGACCTCTGACCGACGTCGACGATCCACCAACCCGGACAGGGCGGCGAACCAGAACCGATCCGCAGGCTTGCAGCGGACCGGACCCGCGAGTTGCCGACGGAGTACCGCGTTCTCGTGGCGCAGTACAAGCAGCTCGGCGTCCTTCCGCCTCGCTGCGTAGCAGCGCCGCAGGGACGGACAGCAACCTCCGGGTCATCTTGTACAGCAGGGACACGATCACCCGGACATGGTCTCAACACGGTGACACCGCTCTAACAGCGACGACGACTTTTCGAGCGGCACACGCTTCAATCCGCCGTCTTGTCCTACGTCCGGCGCTGAGAATCCCTCATGAGGAATATCGGCGCATCCACGGTGAACTCACGCTCTTGGGTATTGCGCTCGCCGCCTCCACGGCGTGGGGCCCTCAAGACTGCCGGCGCCGATCCAGCCCGTGCCGGACGAGCTGTTCAGTACATCTGAGGTGGCATTTCGACTGCACTAGGGTCGGTTGTCACAACTGTCACCTATCGGTGCAGCAGACCCTTGCGCACCGATGACGACCGCGTGACGGTCGTAGAGCTTCTCGACACGGCCCCTTGATGCTGCCGGTGTGCAGACCGCTGCCGAGGGACGCCCCGGCAGTCCGTCGGGCCCGGAAATGGTTCAGAGCCTCACTCGCACGACGGTGAACGGCAGGTCCGGCTCGGTTTTCTGGTACTGGAAGTTGATCACCAGGAGGTCATTGCCGTCGAACGCCGCCGTCGACGGGAAGTCCATGCCCCGGCCGTTGATCCGGCGCTGCACTTGAGCCCGTGAGTAGTCCTTGCTCATCCGCAGGACGCTGATCTCTCCTTCGGGGTGGAAGACGCTGGTGACGCTGTACAACTTGCCGTCGCGCAGCAATAGTCCGTCGGCGCCGATGTCGGTCACTCCACCGAGGTCGATCGGGGTGATGGCGCCGGTGGTGGTGCTGATGCGGTAGAGCGCCTGCGAGCTGGTGTCGGCCATGAGCACGTACCGGCCGTCCGGGGTGACGACGAGCCGTTGGCGTTGATGCCCTCTTCGTTGACGCCTTTGTCGTACTTCACCTGTGTGCCGGTGAAGTCCACAACAGTCCTGAGTGGCTGGTCGACCTGCCTGTTCGCCAGCTGTGCCGCGGTGATCCGGTAGAGGACCGGGCGGAACGAATCGGTGATGTAGGCATCCCCGTTCGGGGCGATTGCCACGTCGTTGACGAGGCCATCGCGCGCGCCGGAGTCGAAGACGTGCAGCAGGTCTCCGGTTCGGGTGCTGTAGACGAAGACCTTGCCGGTGGGGCCGCCCGCCACCATCAGCCGACCTCGGGTGATCTTCATGCCGACCGCGTTGGTGCGGCCGTGCTGTCCGCTGGGCAGGAAGACCTGCAGGTGCGGCTGGTCGACCCGGCCTCGCCAGATCGTTCCGTCGGCCATCCCGCTGACGTAGAAGTACGGCGTGCCGGGCTCGCGGACGATGCCTTCCGGATATGCCTGGTCCCCTGGGACCACGTAGCGGTCGAGGGGTGGCGATCGTGAGCGCCGGGGTGGACGTCGTGAGGACCAGCGTCGCGGCGAGGGCCAGGAAGCGCGTGGTGTGGTTGAGCACGTACTGGTCATCACGGGGAACCCGCACGACGGGCATGGTCTTCACCCACATGATGAGGCCGGAGAGCCGGTCCGGTCGCGAATGGACGGCGTAGCGCAGAACGCGCCGCACACCCGGCGAGTCGCGGCCGGCTGGGACGTGGTTAGCCGGTGGTCGCGGATTCAGCGCACCGGGTGAACCTCGGCGGTCGACCGCAACGAATTACTTTCACGCCGGGGCGCGGCCGGGTTTGTCGGTGATCGCCGACATGATGTCGGCCGAAGGTTCTGCCGAGGTAAGGGGGTCGAGGTGCGGACGCTGATGAGCGGTGCGGCCTGGGTGGACTACGGGCAGCTCTACGTCAAGCCCAAGGACGGCTCGTTCCAGTTGGGTGAGTGCTTCGGCGGCCAGGTCAACGGCTTGTGCGGGGCCGCCGTCCCGGGCGGGTTGTTCCTGATCGTCAGCCTGCAGGCCGGCGAGGTCGGCTTCACCGTGGAGCTGCACGAGCAGG
>JASLAV010001105.1 GCA_030146905.1 Lentzea sp.
CGCGAGCTTCGCGATCGACTCGTCCCAGCGGTTCGCGGGCACGTGCGGCTGGATGACGCCGTGCGCGACGACCTTGCCGGTGGCGTCGACGACCGCGACCTTCACGCCGGTGCGGTAGCCGGGGTCGAGGCCCATCGTGGCCCGTGTGCCGGCCGGTGCGGCCAGCAGCAGGTCGCGCAGGTTCGACGCGAACACCTTCACGGCCTCGTCCTCGGCGAACTGGCGCAGGCGTCCGCGCAGGTCGATGCCGAGGTGCACGAGGATGCGGGTCCGCCACGCCCACCGCACGGTGTCGGTGAGCCACTTGTCGCCGGGGCGGCCGCGGTCGTCGATGCCGAAGCGGGAGGCGATGCGCACCTCGAAGGTCGAGGGACCCTCCTCACGCGGCTCCTCCGGCTCCAGGACGAGGTCGAGGACCTCCTCCTTCTCGCCGCGGAACAGCGCCAGGATGCGGTGCGACGGCAGCTTGGCGAACGGCTCGTCGAACTCGAAGTAGTCGGCGAACTTGGCGCCCTCGGTCTCCTTGCCCTCGCGGACCTTGGAGACGACCCGGCCGCGCGTCCACATCTGCTCGCGCAGCTCGCCGATCAGGTCGCTGTCCTCGCCGAACCGCTCGACCAGGATGGCCCGCGCGCCCTGCAGGGCCGCCGTCGCGTCGGCGACCTCCTTCGCCGGGTCGACGAACTTCGCGGCTTCCTCCTGCGGGTTCAGCCCTGGATCACCCAGAAGTGCGTCGGCGAGCGGTTCGAGACCGGCCTCCCTCGCGATCTGGGCCTTGGTGCGGCGCTTCGGCTTGTACGGCAGGTAGAGGTCCTCGAGCCTGGCCTTCGAGTCGGCGGCGAGGATCTGCGCCTCCAGCGCCCCGTCGAGCTTGCCCTGCTCGCGGATCGAGGTGAGGACGGCGGCGCGGCGCTCTTCCAGCTCGCGCAGGTAGCCGAGCCGTTCCTCGAGCGTGCGCAGCTGCGCGTCGTCGAGGCCGCCGGTCGCCTCCTTGCGGTAGCGGGCGACGAACGGGACGGTCGCGCCACCGTCGAGGAGCTCGACAGCTGAGCCGACCTGGCCTGCGGCCACGCCGAGCTCGTCAGCGATCTTCTGGTGGATGAGCGTTGTCACAGCGCGCCATTCTGCCCGTTGCCCGATTCGACGTGGCACGGTGTCCAGGTGACCATCGCCGAGGTCGTCCCCTCACTGCTGTCGGGCCTGGACGTTCCGGGTGCCGACAACACGCTCGGCCTGCCGGCGGCCCGGCGTGTCGTCCTGCTCCTCGTCGACGGGCTCGGACACGAACTGCTGCGCGCGCACGCCGGCCACGCCCCGTTCCTGGCCGGCCTCGCCCCGCGCGACGTCGACACCGGGTTCCCGTCGTCGACCGCCACCAGCCTCGCCTCGATCGGCACCGGGCTGCTGTCCGGTGAGCACGGCATCGTCGGCTACACGTTCGCCGTGGGCGACGAGGTGCTCAACTCGCTGACCTGGTCGCGGGCCGGCGAACACCACCACGACCTGCGCAAGGTCCTGGTGCCGGAGGTCGTGCAACCGCACCCGACGCTGTTCGAACGCGCGGCGGCCGCCGGTGTCGCGGTCAGCGCGGTCGCCCCGTTCGCCCACCGCGGCAGCGGGCTCACGAGGGCGGTGCTGCGCGGGTCGTGGTTCCGCGGCTCGGCGGGCTTCGGCGACCTCGCGCTGGGAGCGGTCACGGCGGTCCGGCAGGACCGCTCGTTCTGCTACGCCTACCACGCCGACCTCGACACGATCGGGCACATCCACGGTCCTGGTTCGCAGGAGTGGTTGCTGCAGCTGGAGTTCGTGGACGAGCTGGCGTCCCGCATCGCCGCCAGGCTGCCGTCCGGCTCGCTGCTCGTCGTCACCGCCGACCACGGCATGATCACCGCCGACGACCGCATCGACTTCGACACCGAACCCCAGCTGTGGCAGGGAGTCCGCGTGATCGCGGGTGAACCCCGCGTGCGCTACCTGCACACCGCGAGCGACGAGGTCATCGACGTGTGGCGCGAGTTCCTCGGAACGCGGGCGGAGGTGCTCTCGCGGGACGAGGCCGTGGCGGCGGGCTGGTTCGGCCCGGTCAGCCCGCTGGCGAACGACCGCATCGGGGACGTCGTCGTGGCGATGAAGGACTCGGCGGTCGTCCTGCGCGGCCAGGCCGAGCCCGTGTGGAGCGGCCTGAAGGGCTTCCACGGCTCGCGGACGAGGGAGGAGCTGGCGATCCCGCTTCTCGTTCACACGGTGCAGTGATTTCAGTGTCGACCAAAACCAGCCTTCGCCGGTAGCCGGTCCTAGGATCGCGGAACGTGACGATCGAACTGCCAGGGCCAGTCGCCTTCGTGCTCGGCGGGGGCGGAAGCCTCGGCGCGGCACAGGTCGGCATGCTGCGCGCGCTGCACGACCACGGCGTGCGCCCGGACCTCGTCGTCGGCACCTCGGTCGGTTCGGTGAACGGGTCGCTGCTCGCCCTCGACCCGGACGAGGCCGCGTCCAGGCTGGCCGTGATGTGGCAGGGCATGACGCGCCAGCGGGTGTTCCCCGGCGGCCCGCTCGCGCAGCTGAGGTCGTTGCGCACCAACAAGACCTACCTCTTCCCGAACACCGGCCTCGCCGCGGTGCTGGCGGAGGGCCTGGACGGCGCCACGGCGTTCGAGGACCTGGCACTGCCGTTCGGCGCGGTGTCGGTGGACTGCGTGACCGGCGAGGCCGTGAACATCACGTCGGGCCCGCTGGTGCCCGCCATCCTCGCCAGCGCCGCGATCCCGGGCGTCTACCCGCCCGTGAAGATCGACGACCGCGTGCTCTACGACGGCGGCGTGCTGGCGAACGTCCCGATCCGCCAGGCGC
>JASLAV010001114.1 GCA_030146905.1 Lentzea sp.
GTGCGTCAACCCCTGGCCGACAAGGGCCGCCGGGCCGGCGAGCTGGCCCTGAAATTACTGGCCGGCGGCAGACCGCCGAAGCCGACGAGACTGGACGTTTCGCTCGTGGAGAGAGCCTCAACGGCCCCGCAGAAGTGATCCCTGTCACGTTTGGACCGTTTTCGTCACCCGTTCGGACGTAGGGCGGAAACAGTCGATCGACTCCGGACGATGTGTCCGGTGGGGGCACCGGTGGCCACGAACTGTGGCCACTTCCGCACCCCTCCAGCCTCTGTAGCTCAGTGGAGAGAGCGAGGGACTTCTAATCCCGAGGTCGCAGGTTCGAATCCTGCCAGGGGCACCAAGCAGCCACCTTCGACACCGCGAGGTCGTCGAAGGTGGTTTTTCTTTGCCTAGAAACGACTGAAACACGCTCAATCTGTGTCGTACCTCGCAGATCAAACCATGCAACCTGCTTGATACGCTCCTGCAACGCTCAAGTTGCCAGGTGTCAATCCGGACCTGGCTGCCACGGAGGACCAGGTGCGGGGAAAACGCAGGATCTTCATCGTCTGGGTGCACGACGCCATCGGAAGGGCAGTCGTGGCCGTCCTCGGCCAGGAGCTGAAGCGGCGTGGTTTCGAGGTCGACTGGGACAGGGTTCTCAAGACCTCGAACGTGCCGAGCATGTCTCTGTGGATGGCGAACAAGATCGAGAACTCCGCGGTGATCTGCGTGGTGACGCCCGAACTCGTCAAGGCGTTCAACCTCGTCACCGATGGACCGCCGCAGACGCATCTGGGAGGTCAGTGGGAGATCCGGCATGTGGCGCAGGTGTTGTACGAGCACGGCCTGCGCGATGGATGCCCTGTGATCCCCGTGATCCCGCCCGGCAGTTCCGCCGAAGATGGTCCCCTGGTCCTGCGGGGCTTGCAGAACACGCAGTTCAACCACATCACCGGCGAAGGTATCGACACCATCGTGAAGCGGGTGAACGACATCTACGACCACTCCGAGCGAGCCGCGCGCGGACGGCGGCTGGTCGAGCGCAAGGCGCAGATCCCATCCCAGGTGAAGGACTCTCTCGCTGACGAACTCCGTTCCGTCGACGTGTCTCGTGTGCGCGCACACGAGCTCAGCAAGAAGTGGGTCGACCGTGCTGGTGACAACGGCGTGAGCCACTCCAGCGATCTGCTGCAGATCTTCAAGAGGATCGTCCTGGTCGCCCACTACGCGGGCGATCTCGATCTGCTGCGGCAGATCACGGCCATCTGTCTTCCCGTGGTGGAGGAGCTCGACCTCGACGACGAGATCAGGACGGAGATGGCCACCTACCTGCTGATGGGCCGAACCTTCCTGCTCTCCTGCGAGCACAAGATGGAAGAGGCGCGGAAAGTCGCCGAGGACGCTCTGACGCTGGCAACCGACGCCAAGGACGCCACGCTGATCGCGAAAGCCGAGCGCTGCCTCGCCCGGCTCCACGCTCACCTCGCCGAACTCGCGTCGCAGGAGGCACGCGCCGCACACCTCCGTCAGGCACGCACGTACGCGATGTCGGCCATGAACCACTTCCGGGCTGTCGACTCCGATGACAAGCACCTGGCCATGCTCGCGCTGGCAGAGGTCCGCCTCGCGGAGTTCCGGCACGAGCGCAACACACGCTCACTTCACGAAGCGTCGTGGCTCAGCGCGGGTGCAGCCAAAGGATTCACCGACAAGCGTCTTCACACGTACTACGAGGCGAAGCTGATGCAGGCCGAGGTCGCGTTCGCCTCGGAGGACAACGGCACCGCATCCGACCTGATCGACGAAACGCTGCGGGACCTCAGGTCACGCGTGGAGCGTGCGATGGCGTTCACGGAGTTGCTCGGCAAAGCGCATCTGCTCCGAGCCCGGATCTGGGTGTCACTCGGGCGCGCTGACGCGCAGGCCGAGATCCGCGAAGCGCACGAGGTCTTCGAGAAGCTGGGGCTGCAGCGGATGGTTGCCGAGTGCGACTGGCTGCTGTTCAAGCACGAACGGAAGCGCTACCGGTTCGCGGTCTACGACATCAAGGCGCTCGAACGGCAGTCTCCCGATCCGGTCCTGCGAATGAAGGTGGCACTGCAAGGCCGCACCTGGTCGGCGATCGAGGGTTTGCTGGGCCGGATCGGCGACAAGAACTGGAAACGCGCCATCGAGAGCAGTGCCGTTCGTTAACGGTCGAGCGCAGCCAGCGCGGCCTCGCACCTCTGCGCGTCCACCTCTCGGTGCTGGCCGCTGAACAGATCACGCGCCCGGCGGAGGAGGTGGACGGCGTCCGCATCACCTCGTACTGCCAGTGCGAGGCCCAGTCGCTCGGCGACCTCCGCCTCGAAGAAGCTGTTCCGCTGCTCGGCCGCCAGCCGCGCGGCTTCAGTGAAGCGGACGATCGCCGCGTCGAGGTCACCGGTGCGCCGCAGGACGACGCCGAGGTTGTCCAGGGCAACCACCTGACCACTGCGGTTGCCGAGTTCCTCGCACAGGGCAAGGGCTTCCGAGCACCACCGGATGGCGGCCTGGTCATCGGCGAGTTCGCTGTGGGCTCGGCCCACCGCGTTCAACGCATGAGATTCCCCGATCCGGTTGTGTGCGGCGCGGTAGTGGCGCAGGGCCTCTGACGAATGGTGGAGCGCCAGCTCGTGGTTGCCGACGCGGGCAGCCAGCCTGCCGAAGTCGTGGTGCACGTGGCCAAGCTCCGTGTCATCTCCTTCCTCACCGATCAGCGTCAAGGCTCGTAGCAGGCACTGGGACGCCTCGTCGAGATCTCCCGCCCTCGTGTACGCCCGGCCGAGTTGCCGTAGCGCGATGGCCGTCAGGTCGGCCTTGTCCAGCGCGCTCGCCGCGATGACGCCGATGCGGGACGTCTCGAGGTTCTCGGACAGCCGGCCGCTGCGGTAGTGGTAAGTGTCGAGTGCACGCGCCAAATGCCATGCTTGTTCGTGCCAGTTGCCGCGGACTGCCTCGTCCAGCGCGGCGCGTAGTTCGCGGTACTCCGCGCCGAACCACCGGATTGCGTCGTCCTCAGCGTCGAACGCCAGGGGCGCGCTGCCTTCCGCCGGTACTGCCAGCACGACGGCTGCGCGGTTCGGGTAGAGCAGGCGGTCAGCTGCTCGGGCGCTGTGAGTGTAAAAGTCGACGAGTCTGCGTGCGGCATTCATGACGTCCCCCGGCTCATCCGTGTTCACGCACATCTGCCGCGCGTAAGCACGGATCAATGGATGCATGTGGAAGCGGCGCCGACCTCGCTGGTTCAAGAGGTTCCTCGACGTCAGCCGACGCAGGTGGCGTGTCGCCTCCACACCGCGCAGCGCCAGCAGGCTGGCCGCCGAGGCCACCGTCAGCTCGTCCGCCGGCGAGGTCCCCAACAGACGGAGCACACGCGCGTCCTCCTCTGACAACGACGAGTAGGCCCAGGTGAACACCGTGCGCAGCTTGTTGTCGCCGTCGGCGGAGTCGAAGGCTTCGAGTTCGTCCTCGGCATCGCTGATCTCAGCCACCAAGCCCGGCAGGTCGAGGTCCTCGGCAGCGCGCGCGGCCACGATCGCGAGCGCCAGGGGCAAACCGGCGCAACGATCGACCAGTGCGGCAACGGACTCCTGGTCGCCGCTGACGACCTCCTCGCCGAGATACGCGCGGAGCAGCCTCACGGCTTCGGCTCGGGCAAGTTCACCGAGATGAACAGCCACGACGCTGTTCATCTCATGACCGGCCAGCCGGATGCGGCTCGTGACGACCACGACGCTGGTGGCGGTGCCCGGTACGAACGGGAGGACCTGCTCGACGCGCGTGACGTTCTCGAGCACGACGAGCACTGCACGCTGTGCCAGGACGCTGCGGTACATCGCAGCGGCAGGACCGACATCCTGCGGATACGCACTCGGTTCGACTCCCAGCGCACCAAGGAAGTCGTGCAGCACGTGCAACGCCGGCGTACCGGGCTCCCAACCCAGGTCCGCGTACAGCTGGCCGTCGCGGAAGTCGTCCACGTGGTCGTGAGCCCATCGCAGCACGAGGGACGACTTGCCCATTCCAGCGGCGCCCTCGATCACTGCCACCGGTACCTCGCCGCGAGCCCGCATACGATTCACCGACCCGGTGAGGAGCTCCAGCTCGCGATCACGTCCCACCAGCACGCGCGGTGGTGCCGGCAACTGCCGTGCGGGAGGACTGATTACAGCTCTGTCTGATGGCACGGTGATCGATCCGAGCACAGTTCCCACCTGCACGACGGATCCTGCCGAGGAGGAATCGACCTGGTTGTGGACATTGCCGTAAACCTCAGGCGGACGCATCGGCTGCCACTTGCCTGTCAGTTGTCAGATTCTTTTGACGTCCGTGAGGAACATCGTCCACGACGGTCCGCGGAAGCGGAGACGACCGCCTTCGCGATCACGCGATGTCCGGACGACCACTTCCCCGTCCACTTTCGCCAAGATTTCCACGCACGCCTGCCCCTTGCCATCAGGCCCACTCGCCGAACTCTTGACCCACCTGCTGCCGGCACCGTCCACCTGAACCACGCAGGCTCGGCTTGTCCTCTTCACGCCAGCCCCCTAACAACGGACGCTCTACCGCAATCACGTCACTTGTCGAAGTTAGCTGCGCGAGAGTCGGAGCTGCACCGCCGATCGAAGTACGCAACACCATTGCCGTTCGTGAGCAGCAACAGCAGGCCGAGGCGTTCAGAGCACGTGATTACCCGGTTGAGCCGATCCCCCACTCACCAAATCGGCCCACCCAAAACACACGCGAAATTCATGAACGAATTGATTGAGCTTCAGCAATGAGATTTCTGATGAACTCGAGCGACTTTTCCTTGTTCAGGGCCAGCGTCCTCAGGACACGGAAGGCTTCCAGGTACTTGTCGATGTCCTCCTTGTCATCGCGGATCATGACGTCGCGGAGCGGTTCTTCCAGCACGAGGACACGGCCGTCGCCGTCGGGCAGCTCCAGGAGCGAGAAAGATCCACGCATCCCGCGATGCGGCTTCGTCGCCCGTGGACCGAGCGGCAGCACCCGTATCGACACCGTCGGGAGTTTCGCCCTCTCCAGGATGGCCTCCCATTGTTCAATCATGATCTCAACGTCACCGACATAACGCTGCAACACCGCCTCGTCGAGGATGATGTCCAGCTCAGGGCCATCGGCAGCGACAATGCTCTGACGCTTCTGGCGGATCTCGACACCGCGCTCGATCTCTTCCGGATCTTCTTCCACACCCGACACGAGGGCACGGGTGTAGTTGCTCGTCTGCATCAAACCCGGCATGGCCAAAGCCTGGTACTGCAGGATTCGCACAGCCGACGCCTCATATCCGATAAACGCGTACAACTGCGGATCTATGTACGGACGATGCGGCGTCCACCACACACTTTGTCGGCTGGCTCGCGCTTCGTCGAGCAGTTCTGCCACACGAGCAACGCTCTTCACGCCGTACAACTCGAGTAGAGCCTTCAGATCGGTAACGCCCACCTTCGAGGTGCCGTTCTCGATCCTGATTATCTTCGAAACCGACCATTCCAGCTGCTCTGCCACGTTTTTCTGGGTGAACGGAACGGCTTCGCGCAGCTTTCGCAATTCTCCTCTGAGCCGTCGCTGGTGGACGACCGGAGTCTCCCTCTGCCTCATGCGTCCTCCCAATGTGCGTGTTCATCTTGCCACATCGCACTCTGCATATCGCAGTCAGCACAGGAAGTTGTTACACAAGGGAAGGTACATCGGACGATGTGCCACCCTTCCGCGTGACATCGCCACCCGCCGCACCAGCGGCCTTGCGTGCAGCCCAGCCAATGCGATGACGCTGAGTAGCCAAAATCGTCAGAGAGACTCCATCCGAGTGTTATCGAAAGCGGGAAGAGCACGCGTCGGCGTGACCGTCCACACGGGATTCGGATCGCTCACGTGCCGATATCCAGGCAAGATCGAAGTACGCGGGTCATAATCACGCGGAGTCACCTCCCTCAGGGGAGGTCTGATTCCCGGCACCTTTCCCACCGGACCAGCCGGGCTAGGGTGTCTCGTGGACAAGACTCGGTTGGGCACCATCGTCGTGGTCGTCGTGCTGGTGGTGCAGACGCTGGCCACCCTCCTGTGGAGCGCCGACGCGACGCTGACCGGCATCGCCCT
>JASLAV010001133.1 GCA_030146905.1 Lentzea sp.
GGTCGGTTGCATTCCATCCTGGCCTGTTCGCCGGGCCGGGCCGCAGGAGTGGGACGTGGTTGCCCAGCTCGGCGGTGAGCGCCTCAACGAGGTCGTGGTATTCGGCTTCGGCGGGCAGCGCCTGGTGGCGCCAGGCGGCGCCGGCGAGGGCACCCCAGTCGACCCATCCGGTCTTCGTCCAGGCTGCGGCCACGGCCTGGATCAGGGCGGCCATCAGAGGAGAAGGCTCGGGTTGCGGGGTCGGGTTCTCGGCGTGGAACTGCTGCAGCAGTTCACGTCGGATCATGTAGGGCAAGGCGGGGTGCTGGTTGCGGGCCAGCTCAGCCAGATGCTGTTCGTCGACTCCGAGCTCGCGTAGCACCAACAGCTCGACCACGGCTGTGGTGACTCCCAGCACGGTGCGTGCCGCCTGGCGTTCGATTCCGTCGGCGATCCCGCTGTGGGCGATGCTGTTGCGCGCTCGCGTCGTCGCCTGGGCCCAGGCCTGCGCTTCGCGTAGTGCAGAGGGCGGCTCGGCGGGCTGCCCCGCTTCGGGGGATTGGACGCGGTGGTCTCCGGTCAGCAGTGGCGCGGCGTGCGTGCCGAGCATGTCGACCAGGCCAAGCAATCGCGTGCGCAGCGTGGTGCGGCGCTGGTAGTGGAACCTGCCCAGGACGGCGCGTCCGTGCTCGGCCAGGTGCGGGTGTTCGGCCACGGCCGCGGCGATGCCGGTGGCGATGTGTCCCCGCAGGAGCGCGAAGTCCGCTTCGGGCAGGGCTGGCTCGGACGCGGCGGTGCCGTGGTGGGAGCGGTGCAGGGTCTCAGCGGCGGTTGCCGCGGCCATCAGCCGGGGTTCCAGCAGCGCGTTGCGGTCCCTGGCGATGGCCAGACTGGCCAGCACTCCGTACAGCCGCTTGGCGTTGCGCTGCCACCGGGGCAGGACCATTTCCAGGCTCACGTCGTCGAGGGTGAACAGCACATCTCGTAGGGGTGCGGTGTCGTGGCGGTCGGCGGGTGTGAATGCGCCGTGCAGGGTCAGGGACTGCGCGTCATCGTCCCAAAAGGATGGATCGACGTCCACGGAGTTGTTGCCGGGTGAGGGGTGCAGCGATGCGGTGAGCACGTTCGCCTCGCGGCGGACCGCGAGGCTGACTAGTCGGCGTAGCGACCCAACGTGCCTGCGCAGGGTCTGTATCGACGCGGGGGTGGGCGTACTAATCCGCGCATGGATCGTCTCGGTGACCGTGATGGTGCTCTGGTTCGAGGTAGGTTCGGAGTCTGTACGCACGTTGGAGACCAGGGTTACGGTGACACCGTCGGGCAGGGTCACGGTGTCGTGCGCTGGCGCTTGCGGCAGACGCTGGCGCACGGTTCTGGCAGCGGACCAATCGCCGAGGTGCTGCAGCTCGACTTCGATGCCGGTAAACGCCGCGACGTCCTCTCCTGGTACCAGTTTCTCGCGTTGCTCGACAGGCACCGGCGTGTCCGTGGCGAGGTTCGCAGGGCGTCCCGGGTACAGCCAGGCCCCCACGATCACCGCGTGCGCTTCCAGGAAGGGATCGGACAAAAGCCCGAGCGCCTGCAGCAGGGTGATCCGCAGGCCATGCGTGGTGCGGCCATGCACCGCGCCCTCCGGGGTGACCCGCAACGCGCTGTTGACCTCGTCGGCGAGCAGCGGGGGCGGCGTGGGCACCAACTCCAGCAGGCCCCAGCCGTTCTCGTTGATGGTTAGGGTGCCTGCGACAGAGCGCCGGTCCTGCTCGGGACGATTATCGGCGACCCACCAGGTGCCGTGCAGGACGATGGGCAACAGAAACCTCCAGCACCGCGACGCGATTGATCATGAGCTCCAGTATCGCAAGCTGGCTGGTCTTCGTGTCGACCGTCTCGATCAGTGTTTGACACAGGCGCGGATGGCGAGCACCGCCCGTCACCCGGCGCGGGCGGTCGCGCACGGGTGTGCGGCGCTCTCTACGATCGCTGCCAGCGCCGCCCGTGCTGGATCTGAGCTGATCTCAAAGATGGGTCTGCTGCACCGTTAGGTGACAACTGAGTGGCTTGCCGTGGTGGTGAGCTGGCCCGATGTCTGGTGTGACTTGCTGTTGGTCTGTTCGGGTGGAGATGGGCAGGACTTCGTCACGATGTCTCTGGCGTGTGGGTCTCGGTTTTGACCGAGGGAGCTGCCTGTGGCTGCGCTGACGAATGCCGAGCTGGTTGCCGCGTTGACGGGACGTCGCTGTCCTGTGGCACCGCGTGAGAAGCCTGGCGTGCGATTTGCGTTCTATGGCCGGATGTCGACGAGCACGTTTCAGGATGTGCAGACGTCGCGTGCGTGGCAGCGGGCCGTGTCGGATGAGTTGATCGAGGGTCTCGGCTCTGTCGTCGTGGAGTTCTTCGATGTGGGTGTGTCGCGGCGGTGGTCGTGGCCGGACCGTCCGGAGGCCGCGGCGTTGCTGGCTGCCGCTGCAGATCCTGATCGTGACTTCGATGCGGTTGTGGTCGGTGAGTACGAGCGGGCGTTTCATGGTGATCAGTTCCGTGAGGTTGTGTCCGGGCTGAACGCGCTGGGTGTTGCTGTGTGGTTGCCGGAGGCGGGTGGTCCGGTGGAGTTGGGTAGTCCGGTGCATGAGGCGTTGATGGTGTTGCTGGGTGCGCAGGCGCAGCGTGAGGTGGCGAGGGCGCGGCAGCGTGTGCTGGCGGCGATGCGGTCTCAGGCGCGGTTGCAGGGTCGGTTTTTGGGTGGTCGGCCGCCGTATGGGTATCGGTTGGTTGATGGTGGTCGGCATCTGAATCCGGTGCATGGTCGGTGGGGTCGGCGGGTGCAGGTGTTGGCGCCGGATCCGGTGACGGCGCCGTGGGTGCGGTGGATGTTCGCCGAGCGTGCTCGCGGTCGTACGGTGGCGTCGTTGGCGCGGGAGCTCAACGAGCGCGGGGTGGTGTGTCCGTCGGGTGCGGATCCGGAGCGGAATGCGCACAGGTCGGGGGAGCGGTGGATCGTCCGGACCGTGGCGATGATCCTGGAGAATCCGCGCTACACCGGCCGGCAGGTGTGGAACCGGTGCAGCACGACCGGCCATGGATCGGGTGGGCGAGCAGGTGGTCGCGGCTCCGGGGCGCTGCGGTACAACCCGATCAGTGAGTGGGAGGTGTCTGAGCGGATCGCGCATGAGCCTCTTGTTGATGATGAGACGTTCGTCGCGGTGCAGGGCCTGCGGGCGGCGAAGCCTTCCAAGGACGGCGAGGTCCGGCGCTATCTGCTTGCTGGACTCGTCGTGTGCGGGCTGTGTGGTCGGCGGATGGACGGGCACTGGGTTCATGGGCGACCGGGCTATCGATGCAGGCATGGCTTCACCAGCGCCAAGCGACGTTCCGACGGCGAACCACGGAACCTCTACGTCCGAGAAGACCATTTGCTTGAGGCGCTACCACATCTACTCGCGCGGACCGCTGGGCCCGTGCAGGAAGGTGTAGGCGAGGAGTTGGTCGATCAAGTCCGGGAGCAACGCCTGCAGATTCACTACGACGGCGAACGTCTTAAAATTCGACCCGCATCGCTGACGCTAAAAACCGCGGAACCTGCTCTCCGTGCAGTTCAGCCGGCACTCGCGTTGGATTGGTGTGCTGACGTAAAAGTAGCCGAAACATGAACTACCCCACGGGATTTCGATGAATCCCGTGGGGTAAGAGAATGTCCGAGGACGAAGTCGCACACTATTCACCCACGTAGCTCTTCCTGGCACTGTGTAGGCCCACCTGGCCCCTTCGGTACAAGAGGCCCGACCCCTGCGGTGGTTCAGCGGGACGGGCCTC
>JASLAV010001136.1 GCA_030146905.1 Lentzea sp.
CAGCCGGGCTTCCAGGCCGTCGAGGAACGCCGCCACCCGGTCGTCCACGTCCGCGCCGGACTCGCCGTTGGGCAGCCGGAAGAAGAAGTGGCCGAACGCGTGCCGCTGGTGCTTGAGCACCTCCTGCTGCACCGGGTCCTGCAGGTTGCCCCAGTCCTGCTCGCGCACCCGCGGTTCGGTGACGATCCGCTCAGCGGAGATCCCGAGCAGGTCGAACGTCCTGCGCGTCCGCTTGTAGGGCGACACGTAGGCCGCGACCGGTCCGTCGCCGACCAGTTCCCTGATCGTGGCGCCGGCCGCCGTGGCCTCCTGTTCGCCCAGTTCGGTGAGCGGGAGGGCGTGGTCGGGGATGCGGCAGTAGGCGAGCTCGTCGACGTTGCCGAGGCTCTGTCCGTGGCGCAGCAGGATGATCCGCACCTCACCATCGTGCCCCAGCTCCGCGAGTGCCTGGGCGTTACAGTGCTCGGCGAGTCGAGGAGGATGGTGTCACATGATCAAGTACATCGTGCTGTACAAGAGGCCGGCGGACCCCGAGGGCTTCGACCGGAAGTACTTCGAGTCGCACCTGCCGATCGTGAACTCGGTTCCCGGCCTGGTGCGCGCCGAGGTCGCCAGGGTGCAGCAGGTGTTCTTCGCGGGGTTCCTCGGCGAGACCGAGCCGCACCTCGTCGCGGAGATGTACTTCGAGTCAGAGGAGTCGTTCAAGGCCGCGATCCAGTCGCCGGAGTGGGCCACGTCGGGCGCCAACCTCGCCGAGATCGGCGGGATGGAGCTGGTCGCGATGTTCAGCGCCGAGGTCGTGGCGTGAAGGCCGTCGTCATCGGTGGCGGCACGATGGGCGCGGGCATCGTCCACGTGCTGCTCGCGGGCGGCCACGAGGTCACGCTGGCCGAAGCCGACGCCGACCGCGTCGAGCAGGGCAGGCTCGCCGTCAGGCGTTCGCTCGCCAAGGCGCAGGAGAAGGGCAAGCTCGCCGACGCGGAGGCGGTCTTCGCCAACCTGCGCACCGGTGAGCTGCCCGCGGACGCGGAGCTGGTCGTCGAGGCCGTGCCGGAGAACGTGCCGCTCAAGCAGGAGGTGCTGGGCGCCGCGGCCGAGCGGTGCCCGCGTGCCGTCCTGGCCTCCAACACGTCCTCGCTCTCGATCGCGGAGATCGCCGCCGGCCTTCCCGGCGAACGCGTTCTGGGCATGCACTTCTTCAACCCCGTTCCGGTGCAGCAGCTCGTCGAGCTCGTCCACCACGAGGGCGTCGACCCCGCGAACGTGGCCAAGGCGCGGACGTGGGCGGAGGAGCTGGGCAAGACCGTCATCGAGGTCCGCGACTCACCCGGCTTCGCGACGTCCCGCCTCGGCGTCGCCGTTGGCATGGAGGCGATTCGCATGGTGGAGGAAGAAGTCGCCTCCGCCGCGGACATCGACACCGGCATGAAGCTCGGCTACCGCTGGCCGATGGGCCCGCTGGAGCTCACCGACCTGGTCGGGCTCGACGTCCGCCTCGCGATCGCCGAGCACCTCGCCGCCCGGCTGGGACCGCGGTTCGACCCGCCGCGGTTGTTGCGGGACAAGGTCGCCCGCGGAGAACTGGGCAAGAAGACGGGCCAGGGCTTCTTCACCTGGTAGATAGATGTCCGTGCACATCCGTGAGTACACCGATGACGACCTCGACGCGGTGTTCCGGCTCCGCAAGGTGGCGTTCAACTCGACCCAGCGGCCGGAACGACTCGTGAAGCCGGGCACGCGCGGCCTGGTCGCGGAACTGGACGGCCGGGTCGCCGGTGTGCTCGGCATCGGCGAGTACGCGCAGTTCTACGGCGGCGCCGCGGTCCCGATGGGCGGGATCGGCGGTGTCGCCGTCGACGGCGCGACGCGGGGCCGTGGCGTGGCGAACGCGTTGCTCGACGCCTCCCTGACCACCATGCGGGAGCACGGTCAGCCGCTCTCCGTCCTCTACGCGACCGTGCCGGCGCTGTACCGGGGCCGCGGCTGGGAACGCGCGGGGGTCCTCGAATGGGTCGAACTGCCGATGGACAGGCTGCTCGCGGTCCAGAAACCGGCCGAGCGAATCCCGTCGCGACCGGCCCGTGAGAGCGATCTCGCCGCGCTGCACGACTGCTACCTCGAGGTGGCGCGCACGATCGACGGCATGGCCGACCGCCGCCCGCCGAAGATGGACCTCGCCGAGGTGCTCGAGATGGACCTGGTGAGCGTGCTGCCCGGCCCGAACGGGCTGCGCGGCTACCTGACGGCCCAGCGCGAGTCCGGCGGCGGCGACATGGGCAGGCTCAAGGTCCACGACCTCATCGCCGTCGACGTCGAGGCCCAGCTGAACCTCCTCGCCTCGCTGGCGTCCTGGACGGGCACGCTCGGCGCGATCGACCTGCGGATCACCGATCCCACCACGGTGAACCTGCTCGGCAGCACCCCGTTGCGCTACTCGGTGTGGACCGCGACCTGGATGCTGCGGGTCGTCGACCTGCCCGCCGCCGTGGCCGCCCGCGGCTGGCCGCCACTCGCGAACACCGCCGTTGACCTGGAG
>JASLAV010001144.1 GCA_030146905.1 Lentzea sp.
GAGGTGCTTACCGGCCTCATCGGACAGTCCGATCATGAGCATGGCCTCCGCCTGGTCCATCTGCATCCTGGCCAGGGGTGCGGCCTGCTCGTCCGCTCGGAAGATGCGTTCGGCTTCCTCGTAGCGGCGCAGGGCCTCGGCAAGATCACCACATTGCTTGTGGACGTTACCGAGGGCGTGGATCGCGTACGGGTAGCTCTGCCTCAGGTCATATTTCTGCGCGACCGCGATCGCACGCTCCAGATCGGCGACGGCCGGTTCGCGCTTGCGCACCGCGCCGCTCGCGTAGGCTCGGTTGATCAAACCGAAGACCAGTCTCAGCGGGAACTTGTCACCGCCGGCCGCCTTCTCCATGCCGCGCTCGACGAATGACACGTACCGGGTGAACCACACGATCGCCTGTTCGGGTTGACCGGTGCGCATGACCACGACACCCTGGCTGAGATCGATGGCGGCGCTCAGTTCGGCGCACAGTTCCGGAAGGCCGAGCGTCGTGATCTCGCGGCGCGCCGTCTCGAAAGCCTCGATCGCGCTGTCCCGGCCGCTGGTCTCCGCCAGACAGGTGCCCAGAACCCCGAGCGTCCGGACACGGACCTCTGTCCGTTCCGGAGTGTCGTCAGCGCGGGTGGTGAGCACGAGACCCCGCTTGAGCAGCCGGATCGCTGCCGGGAAGCGAAATCTCGCTTGCTCGGCGAGGCCTCTCTGGTACAACTCGCGCGCTCTGTTCAGAGCACGGGAAGGCATGTGATCATCACACCACATGCATCCGTGTGACGCTGTCCGCCAACCAGGCACACGCTCAGCCAGCGGACAGCACACACACCGTGATCAGGCCTTGTAGTTCTTGCAGGTCGGCTCGTGAAGGATGGTCGGTCCTTCACCGCTGCCCATGAGCGGCGGGATCGGCGTGCCGCCGCAGCACTGCGGCGTCAGCGGCGGGTCTTCCTGCGGTGGGGTCTTCGGGTCCCTGGGTTCCTCATCCGTGACCAGGTCCTTGACCTTGTCCAGGATGTCGCCCAAAAATCCTTCGCGCTGAACAGTCATGAGGTTCCCCCCTCGTTTGGACTATTACATTCCATCCCCCCAGATGGACGCACGAAGAGACTCGCACACACGGCTACGGATATACGTCTCGTTTAGCTAACAGCCACTCGGTCGGCCTAAGATCACAAAGGGCCACCTGCACAAACAGGTGACCCTTTGTGATTCTTACTTCGATTGTGTATCTACGAGCAGCGAGCGAGCACGATCTCGCGAACGCGGGCCGCGTCGGCCTGGCCCTTCGTGGCCTTCATGACCGCGCCGACGATGGCGCCTGCCGCCTGGACCTTGCCGTCGCGGATCTTCTGCGCCACGTCCGGCTGGGCCGCGAGGGCCTCGTCCACGGCCTTCTCCAGCGACGAGTCGTCGGACACGACCTTGAGGCCGCGCTTCTCGATCACGTCGTCGGGGGAGCCTTCGCCCTCCAGCACGCCGTTGACGACCTCGCGGGCGAGCTTGTTGGTCAGCGCGCCGGCGTTCACCAGCTCGATCACCCGTGCCACCTGGGCGGGGGTGATGGCGAGGTCGGTGAGCTCGATGCCCTTCGAGTTCGCCTGCTGCGCGAGGTAGGACACCCACCAGGAGCGGGCCTCGTCCGGCTTCGCGCCCGCCTCGACGGTGGCGATGATGAGGTCCAGTGCGCCCGCGTTGACCAGGTCGCGCAACACCTCGTCGGTGAGGTTCCACTCCTCCTTGATGCGCGCGCGGCGCTCCCAGGGGAGCTCCGGCAGGGTGCCGCGCAGCTCCTCGACCCACTCGCGCGACGGCGCGATCGGGACCAGGTCGGGCTCCGGGAAGTAGCGGTAGTCCTCCGCCGTCTCCTTCTTGCGGCCGGGCGACGTGCTGCCGGACGACTCGTCGAAGTGGCGGGTCTCCTGCGTCACCTCGCCGCCGGACTCCAGCACCGCCGCCTGGCGCGTCATCTCGAAGCGGACGGAGCGTTCGACGCTGCGCAGCGAGTTGACGTTCTTGGTCTCGGTGCGGGTGCCCAGTGCGCCGGTGGTCTTCGGCGACAGCGAGACGTTCGCGTCGCAGCGCAGCGAGCCCTGGTCCATGCGGACGTCGGACACGTCGAGCGCCTTGAGCAGGTCGCGCAGGGCCGTCACGTACGCACGGGCGACCTCGGGAGCGCGCTCCTTGGTGCCGGGGATCATCTTCGTGACGATCTCGATCAGCGGCACGCCGGCGCGGTTGTAGTCGAGCAGCGAGTGCTCGGCACCGTGGATGCGACCGGTGGCGCCGCCGACGTGCAGCGACTTGCCGGTGTCCTCCTCCATGTGCGCGCGCTCGATCTCGATGCGGATGACCTCGCCGTCGTCCAGCGTCACGTCGAGCCAGCCGTTGAAGGCGATCGGCTCGTCGTACTGCGACGTCTGGAAGTTCTTCGGCATGTCCGGGTAGAAGTAGTTCTTCCGCGCGAACCGGCACCACTCCGCGATCTCGCAGTTCAGCGCGAGGCCGATGCGGATCGCGGACTCGACGGCCTTGCCGTTCACCACCGGCAGCGAGCCGGGCAGGCCCAGGCACGTCGGGCAGGTGTTGGTGTTCGGCTCGCCGCCGAACGCGTTGGCGCAACCGCAGAACATCTTCGTGTTGGTGTGCAGCTCGACGTGCACCTCGAGGCCCAGGACGGGGTCGTACTTCTCGATGACCTCGTCGTAGTCCATCAGCTCAACCAGAGCGGTCATGCCAACTCGTCCTTCCGCAGTGCGCGAACGGCCATCGCCGCACCGGTGATCGCCACGGCGAAGCTGGCGACCGCGTTCGCCAGGGCCAGCTTGTCCTTCTTCTCCCTGGCCGCCTTGAGGCCGGAGAACGCTCCCACGGCTCCCATCACGGCACCGACGAGACCGAGCAGGCCCCTTGCCTTCTTGATGTTCACAGCGACGGGCCTCCAAACGCACCACGCGCCGCCTCGTACGCCGCGGCGACGCGGTACATGCGGTGGTCCTGCAGCGCGGGAGCCATGATCTGCAGACCGACCGGCAGACCGTCCTCATCGGACAGACCGCTCGGCACGCTCATGGCGGGCGTGCCCGCGAGGTTCGCGGGGATCGTGCAGAGGTCGGCCTTGTACATGGCCATCGGGTCGTTCGCGCGCTCACCGATCTTGAACGCCGTGGTGGGCGTGGTCGGCGAGATGAGCACGTCGAAGGTCGCGAACGCCTTCTGGAAGTCCTGCGTGATCAGCGTGCGGACCTTCTGGGCCGAGCCGTAGTACGCGTCGTAGTAGCCGGACGACAGCGCGTACGTGCCGATCATGATGCGGCGCTTGACCTCGGGGCCGAAGCCGGCCTCGCGGGTCAGCGACATGACCTCCTCGGCGCTGTGCGTGCCGTCGTCGCCGACGCGCAGGCCGAAGCGCATGGCGTCGAACCTGGCGAGGTTCGACGAGCACTCGCTCGGCGCGATGAGGTAGTAGGCGGGCAGCGCGTAGTCGAAGCTCGGGCACGACACGTCCGCGACCTCCGCGCCGAGCTCCTTGAGCTGCGACACGGCGGCCTGGAAGCTGCGCTCGACGCCCTGCTGGTAGCCCTCGCCGCTGAACTGCGTGACGACACCGATGCGCACACCGGTCAGGTCGCCGGTCATGCCCTCGCGAGCGGCGGCGACGACCGGCGGGACCGGCTCGTTGATCGAGGTGGAGTCCATCTCGTCGTAGCCCGCGATGACCTCGTGCAGCAGCGCGGCGTCGAGCACCGTGCGCGCACACGGACCGGCCTGGTCGAGGCTGGACGAGAACGCGACGAGGCCGTAACGCGAAACGCCGCCGTAGGTGGGCTTCACGCCGACGGTGCCGGTGACGGCGCCGGGCTGGCGGATCGAGCCACCGGTGTCGGTGCCGATCGCGAGCGGCGCCTGCAGGGCGGCCAGAGCGGCCGACGAGCCACCGCCGGAGCCGCCGGGGATGCGGTCGAGGTCCCACGGGTTGTGCGTGGGGCCGTAGGCCGAGTTCTCGGTCGACGAACCCATGGCGAACTCGTCCATGTTCGTCTTGCCGAGGATGACGACGCCGGCTTCCTTGAGCTTGCGCGTCACCGTCGCGTCGTAGGGCGGGATCCAGCCTTCGAGGATCTTGGACCCGACCGTGGTCGGCACGCCCTCGGTCGTCATGACGTCCTTGAGCGCCAGCGGCACGCCGGCGAGCGGCGAGACCTGCTCACCGGCCTTGACGGCCTCGTCCACCCTGCGGGCCTGCGCGAGCGCGCCCTCGGTGTCGACGTGCAGGAAGGCGTGGACCTTCCCGTCGGTCTCGGCGATGCGGTCCAGGTGGGCCTGCGTGACCTCCACCGACGAGACCTCACCGCTGTGGATCTTCGCGGCGAGCTCGGCCGCGGTGGCGTGGACCAGGTCGTTGGTCATGCTTCCTCACCCAGGATGCGGGGCACGCGGAACCGGCCGTCCTCGGCCTCAGGAGCGCCGGAGAGCGCCTGCTGCTGACCGAGGCTCGGACGGACCACGTCCTCGCGGAAGACGTTGGTCAGCGGA
>JASLAV010000593.1 GCA_030146905.1 Lentzea sp.
CCACGCCATCCGCACGGGCTGGCCGGGCGCGCCCGCGTCGTCGATGCGCCGGGCGTTCTGCACGAACGCCGACAGCACACCACCGGGCGTGCCGACCACGAACTGCGTGGACACGCCCGTGTAGACGACGTCCTGGACCACCCCGCGGAGCACGCACCAGCCGCTCGGCGGCTCGGCGGTCTGGTCGAACAGGTGCACCTTCTCCGGGCGGACGGTCGCGGCGACCTTCTTGCCGTGGCCGACGCCGCCGGTGAACCTGGCGCGCAGGTTCGTGGCACCGGGCGCTTCCAGGACGGCGAACCCACCATCCACACCGGACACCTCGGCGTCGAGGATGTTGGACGTGCCGATGAACCCGGCGACGAAGCGGGTCGCGGGGCGTTCGTAGACGTCCTCGGGGTAACCGACCTGCTCGATCCTGCCCGCGTTCATCACGGCGATGCGGTGCGAGAGGACCAGCGCCTCTTCCTGGTCATGCGTGACGTAGAGGAACGTCGTGCCGACCTCGCGCTGGATGCGCATCAGCTCGATCTGCAGCTCCTTGCGGAGCTTGGCGTCGAGGGCACCGAGCGGTTCGTCGAGCAGGAGCAGCCGAGGACCCGCGGCGAGCGCACGGGCGATGGCGACACGCTGCTGCTGACCGCCGGACAACTGCGCGGGCCTGCGCTTGGCGAACTGCGACAACCGCACGAGCTCCAAGTGCTCGCCGACGCGCTTCTTGAGCTCGTCGCCGCGGACCTTCTTGCGCTTGAGGCCGTACGCGACGTTGTCCCACACCGACATGTGCGGGAACAGCGCATACGACTGGAAGACGGTGTTGACGTCCCGCCGGTACGGAGGAACCCCCACCATGTCGTTGCCGTCGAGCTCGATGCGGCCCTCGTCGGGGTCGACGAACCCGGCGATCATGCGCAGGACGGTGGTCTTGCCGCAGCCGGACGGGCCGAGCACCGAGAAGAACTCGCCCTCGTGGACGTTCAGCGAGACGCCGTCGACCGCCACCTGGTCGGAGAAGCGCTTGCGCACGCCGTGGAGACCGATCTCGACGGGGGCGAACGTGTCCGGGGTGGAGGCCTCAGCGGGAGAGAAGCCGGTCAAGGTGCAGGCGCCTTCGCGAGGTCGGACGGGTGGGCCGCGCCGAGCCTAGACCGGCGCGACCTCGCCCGTCAGTCGTGCGCGCGCGACCTCACACATCCGTGCGGGCCCACATGTGCGACGATGACCCGGTAATCCGGATGAGCAGTGGAGGAAACCGTGGCTTCGTCCTCGGAACTGGACAAGCGTCCTGCCGTCGACCCTCACGAGGAGCCGTCGCACCAGTGGGGCTGGCACGGCACCCTGCCCAAGGGCACCCGCATCGCCGGCTGGCTCTCCGCGGTCTTCTGCTTCCTGATGCTGATCGGCAACCACCACGGTCAGACCGAGAACATCTTCCTCATCGCCTCCGGCGTGACGATCATCGCGCTGCTGCTGTGGGACGCCGCCCGTCGCAAGACGTCCTGGCGCCGCTGAGTCAGGCCTCCCCGCTGCGCGTCCAGTTTCGCGCGGGTGATCAGGCGACGACCCAGCCCTGCAGGAACTCGGTGGTGTAGCCCTCGCAGTTGCCGTGCAGCGAGTCGAAGTGGTGTCCGCCGAGGTTGCAGCGGTAGAGCGGCAGCACGTTCACGTCGGACGGCTTCGCGGTGAAGACGTGCCCGAGCGGGTTCGCGTCGTGGACGATCTGGCCTTCGCAGGTGGACGAGGACGACGTCATGCGGTCCTCGGAGTTGGGGATCTTGCAGCTGTACAACGGTTTCGTGTTCGCTTCCGGGTTCACCAGCAGCTTGCCGAGACCGCCGGTGTTCTCCACGGTGAAACCGGCGGGGACCTTGACGCGCGAGGTGCCGCTGTAGTGCCAGCCGTTCGCGTTGCGGTAGCGGGAGAACACGACCGTCTCGCGCGGCGGCTTCGGTTGCGTGGTCGCCGGCGGCGCGGGTGCACTCGCCTGGCTCTGGCTGGGTTTCGCGGCGCTCGACCGGCTGCTCGGCGCCGCGCTGCTGCTTGAGACGGCCGTGCTGCTCGGTGCGCTGGACGACGCGCCACTGCTTTGCGACACCGGCTGCACGCCGGGGTCGGCGCCCTGCTGGGCCGCCGCCGTGCCGGGGACGTCCGGCTTGAGCAGGAAGACGGCCGCGAGCGCGATCACGACCACCGCGGCAGCGGCACCGGCGAACACACCGATCCTCTTGCGCGACTTGGGTTCGTCGTCCCAGTCCGACTTGGTGTGCTGCGGCGGCACGAACGTCGTGACGGGCTCGATGACGACGGTCTGTTCGGACTGCGTGGGCGGGATGACGACCGAGGTGTGCCCGGCGAGCCGTTCGCGCAGCTGAGCCGCGGTGGGACGACGGCTGTCGTCGTGGGTGAGCAGGCTCATGATCGTCGCGGCGAGCGGGCCGCGGCAGCGGGTGAGGACGGGCTCCTCGTACATGATCGCGTGCATGGTCGCCGCCGTGGTGTCGCGCTGGAACGGTGCGCGGCCCTCGGCGGCGTGGAACATGGTGGCGCCCAACGCCCACAGGTCGCTCGACGGTGAAGGGGGCTTGCCGGCGAACAGTTCCGGCGCCATGTACCCCGGCGATCCCATGATGCCGCCGGTGGCCGTGATGCCGGGGTCGTCCATCGCGCGGGCGATGCCGAAGTCCGCGAGCTTCACACGTCCGTCGGACAGCACCATGATGTTGCTGGGCTTGACGTCCCTGTGCACGATGCCCGCCGCGTGCGCCGCTTCGAGGGCGCTCAGGACCTGCAGGCCGATGTCCGCGACCTCGGCCTCCGTGAGGGCCTTGCGGGTCATGACCTCCGACAGCGTGGGCGCCTCGACGAGCTCCATGACCAGGTACGTGACGCCGTGCTCGACGATGACGTCGTAGATGCCGACGACGTTGGGACTGTTGAGGCGACCGGCCGTGCGCGCTTCGCGGAGCACGCGTTCGTTCTCGGTGGTGCGCAGCTCCTTGAGCGCGACCTGTCGACCGATGACCCGGTCCTCCGCCAGCCAGACGACCCCCATGCCGCCCCGGCCGAGCTCTCTGATCGTCGCGTATCTGCCCGCGACCAGCCTCGTCGGTTCCCCCACTCGCGGCATGCTATCCGGACCGTTTTCCCGGCTTCTTTCCTGTCCGGTTCTGTCCGCTGACAGTGCGTACCGGTTTCGCTACCGTTCGAGATGGTCTAGACCGCTAACCCCCTGCCTCGCTGTGAAGGCGGTCCTTCTATGTCTCTTGGCGTGTTGTTGGCGGCATTTTCCCTGTTCAGCCCGATAGTGGACGATCTGCCGGACGAGTTCCGCCGACCCTCGTCCGACATCTCCGTCCAGTCCGTCGTGTGCGACGGCGACGGCGTGAGCGGCAAGCGCGTTCAGGCCGTGTACGTGCGCGGCGACCAGTCGGCGGACCGGTATCCGCAGCTCGTGGGCCAGTTCCAGACGTTCGCCGACCAGATCGACAACTCGTTCGTCGAGGCGGCCGCACGCCTGGGCGGTGGCGTCCGGCACGTGCGTTTCGTGACGCAGCCCGACTGCCGCGCGAAGGTCGACAACGTTGTCGTGCCGCAGTCGGCGATGTCCTCCCCGTCCGCGGTCGCCGACCAGCTGGCGGCGCGCGGCTACAACCGCACCGACCGCAAGTACCTGTTCTGGCACGACTCCGGCGGCTGCGGCGTGGCGTGGGGCGCACCGGGCGACGACCGCCCCGGCGCCGACAACGGCTACAACTCGGGACCTTCCTACGCCGCGGTGGGGACGGGCTGCTGGACGTGGCAGGCGAGCGGCCACGAGCTGCTGCACACCCTGGGCGCCGTGCAACGGTCGGCACCGCACTCCTCGCAGTTCGGCCACTGCTGGGACGACCAGGACATCATGTGCTACGACGACGGCGGCATCCCGAACCCGCCCGGTGGCCTGGTCAACGTCTGTCCGGGAGCGCCGGAGAACCAGATCGACTGCAACGGCGACGACTACTTCCACACCAACCCCGCCGCCGGCTCGTACCTGGCGACGCACTGGAACGTGGCACGCAGCCAGTTCCTGACCTCGTCCGGCGGCGGTGGCGGCGGCGCGATCGTCGGCATCGGCGGAAAGTGCGTCGACGTCAGCAACTCCGCCACCACCGACGGCACCGCGATCCAGCTCTGGAACTGCAACAGCTCCGGCGCCCAGCAGTGGTCACGCACGGGCGACACGTTGCGCGCCTTGGGAAAGTGCATGGACGTGTCCGGCTCGGGCACGGCTGACGGCACCGTCGTCCAGCTGTGGACCTGCAACGGCACCGGCGCCCAGGTGTGGACGCGCTCCGGGAACACGCTGCGCAACCCGCAGTCCGGCAAGTGCCTCGACCCGTCCGGCGGCTCGTCCGCAGACGGCACCAGGCTGGTCATCTGGTCGTGCAACGGCGCCGCGAGCCAGAACTGGAGCCTCTGAGGAGGAGGCGGCCCCCGCTCGTGTCCGAGTGGGGGCCTTTCCCGCGGCTTCGTGTTCGACGTGGCGACCGGCCTGCTGTCCGAGGTGAAGCCCTGGTGTCCCGCAAGTCTCGTCCGCGATAGTCGCGGCCGAGGGCCCCGGAGACGGCACCGTGACTTCATCAAACGGGCTTACGGGACACGCGCCCTAGACGCACGCCCAGCAGTAGAGCCGCTCGCCGTTCTTCCCCGCTTCGACGGCCAAGGCCTTGAGCTCGTGCAGGACTTCGGCGAGCACAGCCGCGTCGAACCCCTCCAGCTCCTCGATCCCCGCCCACCTCACCGCGACCTCGTCCAGGTCATCGGCGGCCGCGAGCCCGTCCCGCAGGCCGTCGGTGACCGTGATGACCAGCAGTCCGCCGTCGTCGTGCTCCTTCGCGACGTCGTCGGCCCACCGCGGATCCGCGACCACCTCGTCGTAAGGGCGCCCGGTGAGCAGTTCTTCGAGCTGCCCCATCACCACGAGCGGGTCGATGAACTTGGTCTCCACAGTCGGGAACTGGTCCCTCGGCCCCTCTTCGAGCGCGGTGGCGGCCGCGTCGTCGGACGGCGCGGCGAAGTAGTCGTACAAGACAGCCACGTCTTGAGTCCCCTCAGGCGTGCACGATGTTCGTCGCCGGCCGCCCCGCGGCTCAGCCCTCGGCAGCCAGCTGACCGCAGGCGGCCGCGATCTCCTGGCCACGGGTGTCGCGAACGGTGCACTCCACGCCCTGCTCCCGAACCCGCCGCACGAACTCCCGCTCCACCGGCTTCGGCGACGCGTCCCACTTCGACCCCGGAGTCGGGTTCAGCGGGATCAGGTTCACGTGCACGAGCTGGCCCAGGTGCTTGCGCAGCTTCTTGCCGAGCAGGTCCGCCCGCCACCCCTGGTCGTTGATGTCGCGGATCAGCGCGTACTCGATCGACACGCGCCGCCCGGTCTGGTCCGCGTACCCGCGCGCGGCCTCCAGCACCTCGGCGACGTCCCACCGGGTGTTCACCGGCACCAGCGTGTTGCGCAGCTCGTCGTCCGGCGTGTGCAGCGACACCGCCAGCCGCACCTGCAGCTTCTCCTCGGTCAGCTTGCGGATCGCCGGCACCAGGCCGACCGTCGAGACGGTCACCGTGCGCTGCGAGATGCCCAGGCCGTCCGGCGCCGGTGCGGTGATGCGGTGCACGGCCTCGATCACGCGCTTGTAGTTCGCGAGCGGTTCGCCCATGCCCATGAAGACGATGTTCGACAGGCGACCGGGGCCGCCCGGCAGTTCGCCGTCGCGCATCGCGGCGGCACCGAGGCGCACCTGGTCCACGATCTCCGCGGTCGACAGGTTCCGCTGCAGGCCGCCCTGGCCGGTCGCGCAGAACGGGCACGCCATGCCGCAGCCCGCCTGCGAGGAGATGCACAGGGTCGCGCGGTCCGGGTAGCGCATCAGCACGGACTCGATGAGCGTGCCGTCGTGGGCGCGCAGCAGCGTCTTCGCCGTGGTGCCCTCGTCGGTGGTGACCTTGCGCACGACCGTGAACAACGGCGGCATCAGGTCGGCGACGAGCTTGTCGCGCGTGGCCGCCGGGATGTCCGTCATCTCCGCCGGGTCGACGGTCAGGCGGCTGAAGTAGTGGTTGGCCAGCTGCTTGGCGCGGAACGGCTTCTCACCGAGGGCGGCAACGGCGTCGAGGCGTTCGGCTGGCGACAGGTCGACGAGGTGGCGCGGCGGCAGGCCGCGCTTGGGCGCGTCGAAGACAAGGGGAAGCGAGGTCATAGCACATCCAGTGTCCCACGAACTCCAAGTGAACCGGACCGTTACATCACGATAGGTTCCGATATATCGTTAACGACATGATGATGCGACCACACCACAGAGACCACCACCACAGGCACCGCCACGGACCTTTCGGGGGCGGTGGCAGGGGCGGCCGCCAGAGGCGCGGCAACGTCCGGGCGGCCGTGCTGTCCTTGCTGGCAGAACGGCCGATGCACGGCTACGAGATCATCCAGGAGATCGCCAGGCGCACCGGCGGCGCGTGGAGCCCGAGCCCCGGCTCGGTCTACCCGACGCTGCAGATGCTCGCCGACGAAGGCCTCGTCTCCGCACTGGAAGAAGGAGGCAAGAAGCTGTTCACCCTCACCGAGCACGGCAGGACGGAGCACACGGCCCCGCCCTGGCGCGACATCGAGATCCAGCTGGACCCGGTGGACGGCGAACTGCGCACAGCGGTCAGGCTGCTGGGCGCCGCGATGGAGCAGATCTCCCACGCGGGCACACCCGAGCAGAAGACCCGTGCGACCGAGCTCTACAACGAACTGCGGCGCAAGCTGTACGCCATCCTCGCCGAGGAGTGACCTACCACCGGTCGTGCACGTGCGGCCGGATCAGCTCGTCGTACACCTCGGCAACGGCCTTGCCGTCCACCGGTTCGAGCTGCGCCGCCTGCGCGTTGGCCCGCGCCTGCTCCACGTTGCGAGCACCGGGGATCACCACCGTGACGCCGGACTGGTCCACGATCCACCGGAGCGCGAACTGCGCCATCGTGGCACCTTCCGGCACCAGCGGCCGGAGCCGCTCAACAGCCTCCAGGCCGACCTCGTAAGGCACCCCGGAGAAGGTCTCGCCGACGTCGAAGGCCTCGCCGTTGCGGTTGTAGTTGCGGTGGTCATCCGCACCGAAAGTCGTCGCCTTGTCGTACTTCCCGGTCAACAACCCCGACGCGAGCGGCACCCGCGCGATGATCGCGACCCCCGCCTCGGCCGCCTTGGGCAGCACCTCTTCGAGAGGCTTGAGCCGGAACGCGTTCAGGATGATCTGCACGCTGGCCACGTGCGGACGCCGGATCGCCTCCAGCGCCTCCTCGACCTTCTCCACGGACACGCCGTAGGCGGCAATCCGCTGCTGCTCAACCATCTCGTCCAAGGTGTCGTACACCTCGTCACGGCTGTAGACCGCGGTAGGCGGACAGTGCAGCTGCACGAGGTCCAACGTGTCGACACCCAGATTGCGGCGGCTCCGGTCGTTCCACGCGAGGAAGTTCTCCCGCGAGTAACCCTCCGTCGTCTGCGCCGGCAGCCGCCGCCCCATCTTCGTGGCGACGAAGATCCCGTCGTCCTTGCGCTCCTTCAGAAACCGCCCGACGAGCGTCTCACTGCGACCATCGCCGTACACGTCAGCGGTGTCGAAGAAGTCGACCCCCGTGTCGGCCGCGGCGTGCAGCAACGCGAGAGCGTCGCTCTCGTCCACCTCGCCCCAGTCGGCGCCGAGCTGCCAGCAACCCAGCCCCACGACGCCGACCTGGCGGTTCAACCTGCCTGCATTTCGCTTCTCCACGAATCCGAGCCTAATCCGCTGGGCGGGTAGAGGCCTACGCGTCGGCGGCTACCTCCATCCTGCTGTCGCCACTCGAACGGATTCGACCTGGTCGGACTCCTCGTTGACCGCTTCCGCAGCGATGACCACGAGTGCACTTCGCAGCGCACCCGACAGTTCCGCGATCTGGCTCAGCGCGTCAGCGTCCTGCACGTCCGCCAGCCGCAGGATCTCCAGCTGAGTCCGGATCTCCCACGCGGGCAACGGCGGGACGTCCTCGTACGGACTGGGTGACCTCGAATCGAATTCAGCCACCGACGACAGTTCCATGCAGTCCAGTTGTTGCGTGATGTCGCCAGAAAGACCGGCGCAGAAGTTCGACCACTCCTCGATCGAGGCGCGGTCCACGTTCGCATTTGCTCTCAGCACCAGTTCTGATGCCGTGGAAAGCAAGTCAGCCCGCTCAGTCTCCTCCGGCAACTCACCAGTCCCGGGATCAGCTGCGTACATCGCCAGACTCTGCTGTTGTGACGTCACAACCCGCAGAACAGCGCTTATGTCGCGCGACTCTGCCAACTCCACCAGGGAGCCGACAGAAAACGGCGCGGCGCCCTCGTCCACCACACCGGCCGCCACGAGGACGGCTGACGCGCGATGGACGCATCCGAGCGCACTCAAGGTCAAGCCCCAGTCAGACGCGCCCTTGAGGGCGGTGGCGAGTTCTTCATACGGATCCTGCGGCATGATCACAGACTCCAGAACATGTGCCAGAGGATCGCGGTGATGTCCCGCATCAGAGGATCAGGCCTTTCGGCTTGTGCCGGACGTGCAGCCGGTAGCCGACCGGGAAGCTCAACCCGTTCACGGACGCGATCGCCCGTTCGGCCACTTTCGCGGAGAATTCGATGCGAAGCACGGCTTCGAGGTCCTCGCGCTTCTCGAAACGCCATTCCGCGGTGACCCGGCGGAGAGAGAACCCGCTGTCCGCGAAGAACTTCTCGACCACGGTCGGGTCGTAGCGCGGTTCGTCGGCGCACAGCCATGGTCCGTACGGATCAGCCGAGCCGTCCAGGTCGACGATCGCGATCGCGCCGCCCGGCCGCAGCACCCGGTCCGCCTCGCGCAGTCCCGGCTCGCAACCAGGTCCGAAGAAGTACGCCGTTCGGGCGTGCACCAGGTCGGCCGAAGCGTCGTCGAGCGGGAGCCGTTGCGCGGGACCGGGAACCACGCGGACGTTCGACAGCGAGGCCACGCGGTGCTTGGCGCGCACGACCAAGGGCGGGTGGGGTTCGACGCCCGTGACGGACTTCGCCGCCTGCGCGAACAGCGGCAGGTGGAATCCGTCGCCGCAGCCGATGTCCACGACATCCCGGTCGGCAAACGGACATTCTTCGCTTATTGCCGCCCAAATCGCACCGTGGACGTCCTGCGCGCGGTTCTCGACCTCGTACACGTCGGGCCAGTGCCAGATGTTCGGACTTGGCACGACGTCCGCTGGGCGCACCGCGTTCAACGCCGCCCGCACGAATCCCCTCACGCAGACACTGTATGACCTCCATTTGCCTGCGACCGTACGAATTCGTCCAATCACGGCGTAGCGTGTTGGCATCTCTTTCCCCTGCAGGAGGCGGCAGTGTCGATCGCGCCCAACACGCCCCAGCTCGCGCCGTTGCTGTCCGGAAGTCCGTGCTGGGTCGAGAGATCCGTCGACGACCTCAAGGGCGCGATCGAGTTCTACACCGGCCTGTTCGGCTGGCACTACGCCGACGACGCCGGCTACACGGTGGCGATGGTGGACGGCATCCCCGTCGCCGGGCTGCCGCAGGGTGATCCGGACGAGTGGCGGTTATACCTGGTCACACCGCATGCGCGCGCTACCGCGGAGAAGGCTTTCCACCTCGGAGGGTCGGTGCTGCGCAACCCCGAGGACGGTGCCGACCACACGCAGAGCACGGTGATCGCCGACCCGACCGGCGCCGTCGTCGGGTTCCGGCACGTGCCGCCGGACTGGCGGTTCGGCACGGGCGGGCACGGCGCGTACGCCTGGGCCGAGCTGAACACCCGTGACGGTGCGGTGGCCGACGAGTTCTTCGGCGAGCTGTGCCACTACGACATCACGCAGATCGGTGACGGGCACCGGCTGGACTACGCGTCCTGGTCCGTCGAGGGCACCGAGGTGATCGGCCGGCAGAAGATGGGGCGCGAGTTCCCTTACGGAGAGCGCTCCCACTGGATGGTGTACTTCAACGCCGCGCCCGAGATCGGCATCGACTCGGTGGCGTACCGGGTGCTGGAGCTCGGCGGCCGGGTGACCGTCGAGCCCTACGACACCCCGTTCGGACGCATCACCGTCGTCGAGGACCACGCGGG
>JASLAV010001170.1 GCA_030146905.1 Lentzea sp.
GCTCAGCCGCCCGCGAACGGCGGCAGCACGTCCAGCTGAGAGCCTGCGGGCACGCGCACCGACGTGTCGCGCACCGCCACGCCGTCCAGCAGGAAGCTCGACGCGGCGAGGACCTTGCCGAGCCGGTCGCCGTGCCGCTCGCCGATGGTGCGCACCACGACGGCCACGGTGGGCTCAGCGGTGTCGAGCAGCAGGTCCTCGTCGGCCACCCCGGCCGCGGCGCGTGCGCCCGCGAAGTAGCGGACCTTCACGGCGGTCCCTGGAGGGGTCACCGTCATCCTCCGATCGCGCTCATGGGCCGGTCCGGCTGGGAGAAGCCGGCGTCGTTGATGCCGTGGCCGGCCGCCTTGGCCCACATCGTGGCGCGCCAGGCGTCGGCGATCGCGGAGTCGGGGGAGCCGTCGCGCAGCAGCGCGCGCAGGTCGGTCTCGCCCTGGCTGAACAGGCAGTTGCGGATCTGGCCGTCGGAGGTGAGCCGGGTGCGGTCGCAGGCCGCGCAGAACGGCCTGGTCACCGACGCGATCACACCGACGACAGCGGGACCGCCGTCGACCAGCCAGCGCTCGGCGGGAGCGCCGCCGCGCGGGACCTCGGAGGGGGTCAGCGTGAAGGCGGACGACAGCTTCGTGAGGATCTCGTCGGCCGTGACCATGTCCGTGCGCGTCCAGCCGTGCTGGGCGTCGAGCGGCATCTGTTCGATGAACCGCAGCTGGTAGCCGTTCTCGACGCAGAACCGCAGCAGCGGGACGGCCTCGTCCTCGTTCATGCCGCGCATCAGCACGGAGTTGACCTTCACCGGCTCCAGGCCGGCCTCGCGGGCGGCGTCGAGGCCGTCCAGCACGTCCGTGATGCGGTCGCGCCTGGTCAGCGTGGCGAACCGGTCGGGGTCGAGGGTGTCGAGCGAGATGTTGATCCGGTCGAGGCCGGCGTCCTTCAACGACCGCGCCCGGCGGGCCAGCCCGATGCCGTTCGAGGTCATCGACATGCGCGGACGGGGTTCGAGCTCGGCGGTCGCGGCGATGACCTGCTCCAGGCCGCGCCGCAGCAACGGCTCGCCGCCGGTGAAGCGGATGTCCGTCACGCCCAGGTCGACCACGGCGATCCGCATGAGCCGGATCAGCTCGGCGTCGGTGAGCAGCTCGTCCTTCTTCAGCCAGTCGAGGCCCTCCGCCGGCATGCAGTACGTGCACCGGAGGTTGCAGCGGTCGGTGAGCGAGACCCGCAGGTCCTTCGCCACCCTGCCGAACCTGTCGACGAGCAGCGGCGAGTCCGGACGAGCGGACGCGTCTGGGGTGCCGCGCACGATGGGTAGTCCCAAGTCCACTGCTGTCACCTTGTCCAGCTTAATGACCAACTCGTCGTAGTTACCTACACAGACGAGATTTCTCACGGTGTGCACGATTGGAGCACTGTCACGAGGAATTGTCTTAGTTGCTAAGATGTTCTGCATGGAACCTGAAGTGCTGGAGAGGTTCACCTGGTACATGCGGGAGCACAGCGCGCTCACCGTCATGTTCCACACGAAGGTCGCGGGGCAGATGGGCCTGTCCGCGACGGACGAGAAGTGCCTCGATCTCGCCATGCGGGCGACAGGACCGGTCACCGCCGGCCGGATCGCCGAGCTCTCCGGCCTGTCCACCGGTGCCGTCACCGGTGTCATCGACCGCCTCGAACGCGCCGGTTACGTCCGCCGCGTCCGTGACCCGCACGACCGCCGCAAGGTGTTGGTCGAGGTCACGGTGGGTGATCTCGATGAGTTCGGGCAGATCTTCGAGGTGGCGAGACAGAGCCTCGTCGAGGTGCTCGACCAGTTCGACGAGGATGAACTCCAGGTGATCGAGCGTTATCTCAAGCTCCAGACCGAGACGTTTCGCAAGCGCGTGATCGATACTTAGACCCATGTGGCACTACTTGATGGACATGGACGGCGTCCTCGTGCACGAGGAGCACCTCATCCCCGGAGCGGACGAGTTCGTCGCGGAGCTGCGCGCCTCCGAGACGCCGTTCCTCGTGCTCACGAACAACTCCATCTACACGCCACGTGACCTGCGGGCACGCCTGCAGCGCACCGGCCTGGACATCCCCGAGTCGTCGATCTGGACGTCCGCGCTGGCGACGGCCAGGTTCCTCGACTCGCAGCGCCCGAACGGCTCGGCGTTCGTGATCGGCGAGGCCGGCCTCACGACCGCGCTGCACGAGATCGGCTACGTGCTGACCGACCGCGACCCGGACTACGTGGTGCTCGGCGAGACCCGCACCTACAGCTTCACCGCGATCACCAAGGCCATCCGCCTGGTCGAGGAGGGCGCGAAGTTCATCGCGACCAACCCCGACGCCACCGGTCCGTCGCGCGAGGGCTCGCTGCCGGCGACGGGCGCCGTGGCGGCGTTGATCGAGCGCGCCACCGGCCGTGAGCCCTATTACGTCGGCAAGCCGAACCCGTTGATGATGCGCTCGGCCCTGCGCGCGCTGGGCTCGCACTCCGAGCAGGCGCTGATGATCGGCGACCGCATGGACACCGACGTGCGGTCGGGCCTGGAAGCGGGCCTGTCCACCATCCTCGTGCTGTCCGGTGTCTTCTCCGCCGAGTCCGCCGAGATGTACCCGTACCGCCCGACGCGCGTGCTCAAGTCGATCGCCGAGCTGGTCGGTCACTCTGAGGACCCGTTCGGCGACTGGACTGACCACTGACGCGGGAGGGTTCATCACCTATCGTCGCGGAGGTGGACACGGATCGACGCCCGATGCACGTCGTAGGTGACGTGCACGGTCACCTCGCTGAGCTGACCAGAGCCCTGCACGTCGCCGGACTGTGCGACGAGGAAGGGCACTGGTCCGGCGGCGAGGCCGAGCTGTGGTTCCTCGGCGACTTCGTCGACCGCGGTCCCGACGGCGTCGGTGTGATCGATTTGGTCATGCGGCTCGGCGAGGAGGCCGCCGAGGCGGGGGGCTCGGTCAACTCGTTGATCGGCAACCACGAGGTCCTGCTGCTCGGCATGTACCGGTTCGGCGACGACCAGGTGCCGGACAGCGTCGGCCCGCGGTCGTTCGCGCGCAGCTGGCTGCTCAACGGCGGGCTGCGCAGCGATCAAGACCGGCTGACCGACGAACACGTCGAGTGGCTGACCACGAGGCCGGTGCTCAAGCTCCGCGACGACCACCTGCTGATGCACTCCGACACGGTGGCCTACCTCGAATGGGGGTCCTCGATCGAGGAGGTCAACGAGGCCGTCCGCCAGGTGCTCAAGGGCGACGACCTCGCCGACTGGTGGGAGTGCTGGCGCAAGATGACGACCCGCTACGCGTTCCGCGGTCCGCAGGGGCCGGAAATCGCGAACGAGCTGCTCGCGACCCTCGGCGGCACCACGATCGTGCACGGCCACAGCGTCATCGCGGACCAGCTCGGGGTGTCTCCCGAGCAGATCGACGGGCCTCTGGTCTACGCGGACGGCAAGGTGCTGGCGATCGACGCGGGCCTGTACAGCGGCGGTCCGTGCCTGGTCGTCCCCTTGCCTTACTCCGGAGCCTGACTACCGTCTGGTTGATGACCGCCAGCTACTCCTCGGGCACCTCCGCCGCCCCGCTGCTGGGCGACACGATCCACGCGAACTTCGCGGCGACCGTCGCGCGCTTCGGCGACCGCGAGGCACTTGTCGACAA
>JASLAV010001259.1 GCA_030146905.1 Lentzea sp.
AGCGGCCCCGCGTCGCCGGTCGCGGTCACGGGTTCGGCGGTGCGCCACACCTGATGCGCCTCGATGAGGGTGCCTTCGGCCGTGCGGGGCGCGAGAGGGCGGTGCGTGTAGCCGCGCAGCCGGGCGCACGGCGATCCGTCCTCACCGAACAGGTCGAGATCCACTTTGGACTCACCGGTCGCGCGGAGCACCGCGTGGACGACCCGGCCCGCCGGTGCCAGCAGCGTGAGCTCGTCGAGGGCGAACGGAACGGCGACGGCGTCGGGCCGGCGCCAGCCGTCCCCGTCCGCGCCCAGGGCGAGAACGGCCTGCAGCGCGCTGTCGAGCACGACCGGGTGCAGCAGCCAGCCCGGCGCCGCCTGCGCGGGCACCTGGATGCGGGCGAGCACACCGTCCTCACCCCGCGACACCGCGTCCAGGCCGCGCAGCGAAGGCCCGTGCTCGATCCCGCTGGCACGCAGGGCCTCGTACCCGCGGCCGACGTCGATCGGCTGCGGGAACCGGGCCACCAGGTCACCGGCGGCCTCGCCACCGGGCTGACCGGCGGTGAGGTGTCCTGTGGTGCAACGGTTTCCCGCGTCGTCGAGGACCGTGAAGCCGAAGCCGCCGTCCCGGGGTTCCAGCCGCAGCCGCGCGGCCAGCCGTGTTCCCGTGACCGCCAGAGGCCGCAGCCAGCCGACGTTGCGCACGCTCGGCACGTCGATCCCGCCGATCTGCTCGGCGGCCGCGAGGACGAGGCCGAGCACGGCCACGCCGGGCACCACCGGAACGCCGTTCACCACGTGGTCGCGGATGACGTCCTGACCGGCGTCGAAGGTCAGCGGGAAGGTCCAGACGCCGTTCTCCTCCACACCGGGACCGAGTGACGGGTGACCGGCGGCCTCCAGCGGCCGGAACCAGTACGGCGTGCGGGCGAACGCGTAGCCCGGCAGGTGGATCCGCCTGCCGGTCGCGGGCCAGTCCGACCAGTCGACCGGGAGGCCGCGCACCCAGGCACGGGCGAACTTCTCCGTGCGGCCCTGGTCACGCCACACGGCCACCAGCTCCGCCAGGTCGTTCTCGTCGAGCACGGCGGCCTGCTCGTCCTCGGCCTGGCCCCGCACACCGCGTCCCCGCGGCAGGCCGTCCCCCGCGAACGCTTCGAGCTGTTCGGCCCAGTCCGCCAGATCCCGCGCGTGGAAGACCACTCGCACGGGCAGGGGAACGCGTCCGTGCCTCAACGTGTGCGCGATGTCGGCCAGCGAGGGCGGCACGTCCTCCGTCAGCCGCGTGCGCGCCCACTTCGCCAGCCCGGCGCACGTCTCGCGCAACCGGTCCTCGTCCCACGCGGACACCGGCAACCATTCGTCCTCATCGGACGGTGGTGTCGGCTCGGCCGGTGGAACGGACTCCAGCACGGCGTGCGCGTTGGTGCCCGCGAAACCGAACGAGCTCACCCCTGCGCGCAGCGGCTCGCCGTCCTGCGCGGTCCACTCGGACAGCTCGTCGACGACGCGGAACGGTGACCCGTCCAGGCTGATCAGCGGGTTCAGCCGCTCGAACCCGACCGTGGCGGGCAACCGGCCGTGCCGCATGGCCGCGATGACCTTGAGCAGACCGGCCACCCCTGCCGCGCCTTCGAGGTGCCCGATGTTCGTCTTGACCGAGCCGAGGCCGCAGTGGTGCTCCCCGCCCGAGTCGCCGAGCTCCGCGAACGCCTTCTTCAGGCCGCGCACCTCGATCGGATCGCCGACGGGCGTACCCGTGCCGTGGGCCTCGATGTAGCTCACCGACGCCGGGTCGATCCCGGCCCGCCGGTAGACGTCGACGATCAGCTCCGCCTGGGCGTCGGGGTTCGTGACGGTGAGCGAGCTGGTGCGGCCGCCGTGGTTGCTGCCGATGCCGCGCACCACCGCGTGCACGGGATCGCCGTCCCTGCGCGCATCGGCGAGCCTCTTGAGCAGCAGGACGCCACCGCCCTCGCCGCGCACGTACCCGTTGGCCTGCGCGTCGAAGGCCTTGCTCCGGCCTGCCGGCGAGAGCATGCCCGCCTTGCTGAACGCGACGAAGTGCCGCGGCGACCACACCAGGTTGACGCCACCCGCCAGCGCCTGGTCGCAGTCGCCCGCCTGCAACGCCTGCACGGCCTGTTGCACCGACACAAGTGAACTGGCGCACGCGGTGTCGTTGACCACGCTGGGGCCGCGGAAGTCGAAGAAGTGCGAAACGCGGTTGGCGATGACCGCGTACGCCGCACCCGTCGGGTAGTACGCGTCGATCGTGGCGAGCTCCTGCTCGACCAGTTCCGCGTAGTCCCAGTGGCACACCCCCATGAACACGCCGGTGCGCGACCCGGCCAGGCGGTCGGCCCGGTACCCCGCGTCCTCGACGGCGTGCCAGCTCAGTTCGAGGGCCAGCCGCTGCTGCGGGTCCATCAGCCGCGCCTCACGCGGGGAGATGCTGAAGAAGTCGGCGTCGAAGCACTCCACGTCGTCGACGAAACCGCCCCAGACGCTGGCGGTCTTGTCGCCGTCGCGGCGCGGGTCGCCCGCGAAGTCCGCAGCGCGCCAACGCTTCTCCGGCACCTCGCTGATCAACGAGCGCCCCTGCTCGAGGTTCGCCCAGAACTCGTCGGCGGTCCGCGCACCGGGCAGCCTCAACGCCTGTCCGACGACCGCGATCGCGGTGTCCTGCGCACCGGAAGTGTGCTGTGTCATGGAAGTTCCTCGTCTATTCCTGGCCGTGTCCGGCAGTCAGCGCGCTCGTGCGGCGATCGACCACGTGCAACCCGGCGCGCAGGGACGAGGCGTCGAACGCCTGCCCGCGTACGAACCAGTGGTGCAGCCAGTAGAGGGAGGCCAGCAGGGTGAACGCCTGGTTCTCCTTGGTGCCGATCCGCTCGGCGGGAGCGGTGAAGACGCGGTCGACGAGAGCGCGGGTGAACCGGGGGTCGAGCACTCCGATCGCGTCCAGCGTGGTCTGGTCGGTCAGGACGTCGCGGAACTCCGGCCAGGCGCGCACGAAGGCCGCGCTGTCGGTCGCGCGGTAGGGGAACTTGCCCTTGTCGACGACCTTCTTCGGCAACACGTCGGCGAAAGCGCGTTTGAGGACGTACTTCTCGTCGAACGGGTCGCCGAAGCGGTGGTTGAGCGACGCGGCCAGCCGCACGACCGCCGGGTCCAGGAACGGGCAGCGGTTCTCGACTCCGTGGGCCAGCGCCATGCGGTCGCCCTGGGTGGAGAGCAGGTAACCGGACAGCAGCGTGCGGAACTCGAGCCACTGCGCCTTGCGCACGGTGTCGAGTCCGGCGTAGCCCGGTTCGTCGGCGACCATCCGCTGTGCGGAGGCGAACGGGTCGGTGGCGTCGCGGAGCAGGCGCACGGCGAACCTGCCGTTCTGGAACCGCATCTGGTGCGAGAAGAGTCCCGGCAGGTTTTCCTCGGTGAACTGCTGGTACAGCCCCAGCATGCGCCGGGGAGCGTTCTCCCCGGAGAAGTGCGGTAGGTACGGGTAGGTCCGCGCGATCCGCTCCAGGCGTTCCTGCTCGGTGAGGTCGTGCCAGGCGTCGAGCAGCAAGGCGTCCTTGAAGATGCCGTAGCCCAGGAACGCCTCGTCCGCGCCCTCACCGCTCAGCACCACCTTGATGCCCGCCTCGCGCACCTGCTCGGCGAGCAGGTACATCGGCACGAACGCGGTCCGGAACGCCGGCACCTCCGCGTGCTTGACCGCCGCCGGGAACGCCTGCACGACGTCACCGTCACGAACGCGCACGGAGTGGTGACGGGTGCCGAGGTCCGAGGTGAGCGCCGCCTGCTCGGCCGACTCGTCGAACTGGGCGTCGTCGAACTCGATCGAGAAGGTCCGCAGGGGGTGCTGCTGCCGTCCGGCAGCCAGGTGGGCGATGATCGAGGAGTCGAGCCCGCCGGAGACGTAGACACCGACTTCCACGTCGCTGCGCAGCCGCACGTCCACCGCCGCCGCCAGCTCCGCCCGCACCAGTTCGACCGCGTCCTCCTCGGTCTCCGGTGGCAGGCCCGGCTCCAGGTCGAGCGTGGCCCAGCGGCCCCGTTCGACGTCATCACCGCGCAGGCACAGGAACTCCCCCATCGGCACCTGCTCGACATCGCGGTAACCGCTCTGGGCAGGCAGGGGCGTCCAGGTCGCGAAGATCGACGCGAGCTGCGCGGGGTCGAAGGAGAACCGGAATCCGGGAACGGCCAGGAACGCCTTCATCTCGGAGGCGAACAGCCACCTCCCCTCGTGGCGGGCGACGAACAGCGGGCGCTTGCCGAACCGGTCGCGGACGAGCGTGAGCTCTCCCTCAACCGAGTCGTAGACGGCGAAGGCGAACGCGCCGTTGAACCTCCGCAGGCAGTCACGACCCCAGGTGAGCCACGCCTGGAGCACGACCTCGGTGTCGGAGCCGGTGCGGAAGCGCACCCCGTGCCTGCTGAGCTCCGCCCGGATCTCGCGGTAGTTGTAGAGCTCACCGTTGTAGCAGAGCCACCACCGGCCGTCCTCGCTGCCGATCGGCTGCGAACCATGGGTGAGGTCGATGATGCTCAGGCGAACCGTGCCCATCACCACGCGGTCGTCCAGATAGCACCCGGCCTCGTCGGGGCCGCGGTGCTCGATCTGGCGCAGCATCCCCGCGATCAGGTCGCGGTGACCGGAGATCTGGTGGGCGCCTCCGTACGCACCGGCGATTCCGCACATCCCGTCACCGACCGTCCACGCTGGACAGCAGGTTCGCTTCGACGAACTTCACGATCGCGCTGAGCGAGACCAGCACCGTGTCGAGCATCTGCTCACCCAGTTCGACGCCGTAGCGCTGCTGCACGTGGTTCATCAGCGAGACGTAGCCGAACGAGTCGAGCACTCCTGCCTTGAACAGGTCGGTGTCCTCGGTGATCTCGTCTCCGAAGGTGAACAGCGCCTCGTTCTCCAGGTAGTGCTTCAGCTCGGCGGTCAGCTCGGCGTTCATGGATTTACCCCTTCGATCAGGTGAGCCAGCTCAGGCCAGTGGGCCCGGATGAAGAAGTGGTCGCCCGGCAGCCGGTAGCGGACCAGCGGTTCGGTGGTTTCTCGCTGCCAGGCAACGAGTTCGGCCTCCGTGAACGGTTCCTCGTCGCCGGTGACGACCGTGATCGGCACGTCCAGCGGCGCCTCCTCGTGGTGGCGGTACCGGCCGAGCACGGTGAAGTCCGCGCGCAGCACGCGTTCGTAGTGCGCCATGAGGTCCTCGTACCGGCGCAGCTGCTGGGGCACCCCGCCCAGCTGGTCGAGGTGCGCCCAGAAGGCGTCCCCCGTCAGCTGCCAGGTGTCCCGCTCCCTGCTGGGAACCGACGGCCCGCACTCGCCGGAGACGACCAGCCGCACCGGTGCGGGGAGGCCTTCTGCACGGAGCCTCCGGCACACCCCGAACGCGAGCCTGGCGCCGAGGCTGTGGCCGTAGACGGCGAACGGCTCGTCGCCGTGGTCCCGCAGGTGTTCCCGCACCTGGCCGGTCAGGTCCGCGACGAGCGCCTCCGGATCGGAGACGAGCGGCGCCGAGTGGCGACGCCCGCGGCCGGGCCGTTCCAGCGGCACCAGTTCGACGTCCCGCAGGTGTTCGCGCAACGGCCGGTAGGAGTTCTCGTCACCGCCGGCGAACGCGACGGCGAACACCCGCCGTGGTTTCGGCGCCGGTGGCACCGGCGCCGTCTCGATCTGTCGCACCATCCTGGTCAGCACTCCGTTTCCGCCGATCTCCCTGAACCGCTCGGCGGGCAACCGGCGGAGCACCGCGAGCACGCTGTCCGACCAGCGCACCGCGCCGTCGAGCTGCGCGGACAACGTGCTCGCCACCTCGCCGTCGCGGTACGGCCGCGCGGTCGCGTTGGCGATCACCGTCCTGGCGAGCGGTGCGAACCGGAACCCGCGCAGGAACGCCGCGAACTCCTCCCGCGCGGACCTCATGTACCGCGAGTGGAACGCCGCGGACACGCGCAACGGAGCCACCCGCAACCCCTGCCCCGTCAAAACCTCGCGGGCGCGGTCGATGTCCCCGGCCGGACCGGAGAGCACGTTCTGGGACGGGGTGTTGCGGTTCGCCACGTCCAGGGTCGTGAGCTCGTTCTCGGCGAGCAGTTCCTCGAGCCGTTGCGTCGAAGCGCCCACCACGGCGAGCATCGCGCCGCCTCGCTCGGCCCCCATCAACGCGGACCGCTGCGCCACGAGTTTCAAGCCGGTCTCGAAGTCGAACGCCTCCGCGGCGAGCAACGCGTTGTACTCCCCGAGACTGTGCCCGAGCACCACGTCGGCCGGCGGCTCGCCGCGGTCGATGCTGTCCCAATAGGACAGTGCGTTGACCACGAAGACAGCGGGCTGCGTGTAGCGGGTGTCGTCGAGGCGGCCGTCGGGGTCTTCGAGGCACAGCCGCGCGATGTCGTAGCCGAGGACGTCACCGGCGAGCGCGACGGCTTCGGGATATCGGTCGAACAGTCCCGCCCCCATCCCCTTGGCCTGGGTACCCTGGCCGGGGAAGAGCGCGACGCCACCTCCGTGCGTGACAGGCATTGCGGCTCCGCTTCTCGGATCAGTTCTTCTCGGGAGAAGCCTTTCCGGGCACAGGAAAGGCGGCCGGCTCCATCGGCCGGGCCGGATGAGGTCCGTTGATCGCGCACACCGACAGCGGTCCCGACCTGCGTCGCACCCGCTGGGAACAGAAGAACGTGCTCGCCGATCGGCAGTGATCAGCCAGACGCCGGAGCAGACCGGCGACGACGGTTCAGGCCGCGGTCGCGACCGGGGCGGAGGTGGCGCCGATCCCCGCCGCCGCGGTGGACGACGGAACCGCGTTGGGGCCTTCGACCCCGAAGTCGGAACCGCTGAAAGCGAAGACAGCTGCGATGCCCAGTCCCATTCCGGTGTCGCGCACCATGACAGCGAAACGCTTCGCAGTTGCGTTCTTCAGCACTTTGTCCCTCCCGTTTTCTCGGTCAGGACAACTGTGGCAGCCGCGGTTCCCGATCCGTTCCTCCCCGGGATACCGCTTCAGTACCCGCCCTGTTCCGCACGCCGGGCACGGTCCAGCAGCGCTTCGACGGTGCGCGGTGTCGGCCCCTCCGCCACCACGTACGAACCGCCGCCGGCGTCACCCTCCTCCGGGCGGAGTTGCTCCGCGCCCGCGTACCAGCAGGCGCTCTGCGGACGTGCCGGCGCACCGGCCAACGCCCGCAACAGCTCGGTCTGCACGTCGATGCCCGACACGATCTCGATCAGCCTGGTGACCGGCCTGGTCCCGAACCCCGGCCGGACACCGACGATGCGAGGACCTCCTTCGGACAGCACCAGTGTCGTCTCCGCGGGCCCGAACTCGTAGCTGACCAGGTCGAGCACGGCCATGGCGGTCGCGCGGGCCTCCCGCGCCATGGCATCGTCCAGTTCCGCCGGGTGCAGGTACCGCACTCCGCCACTCGTCATCCACTTGGCCGTGACGCCGACGACGCGGTGCATCCCGTCCAGGGTGACCGTGGTGATCACGACCTGCGGGCCGATGACGAACTCCTCGACCTCGACCGGTCCGGGTTCGCCTTCCCCCAGCCACTCCGCCAGCTCGGCACCGCGGCGCAGCACGACCTCGTCGCGCGGCCCCGACCGGATCACCACCGGCAGGCCGATCCTCGCCACGGTCTCGGCGATGTCCGCGCCGGCGGCGGTGCAGCGGCGGATCATCGGGTACCGGCTCGTCGCCAGCACTTCCGCGAGCCTGCGGTACTCGGCCAGGACGTGGGCGGCACGGGCGGCGTCCGGGGCCGTCTGGGTGGCGGGGAACCCGTCCGCGGTGAGGACGTGCGTGATGCGGTAGCTCCGGACGACCCTCGCGACAGTGCGTGTCACGGCGTCCCCGTCGCCGGCGTCGACCACGTCGGTCCGGCCGGCCGCGAGGGTCTCGAAGGACTTCCGCTCGTCTTCCGCTATCACCAGCCGCAGATCGACACCGCTGCGCACGGCCTTGCGCGCCAGCGAGACAGTCGGGAAACAGAGCAGCAGCCGTATGTCCGCGCTCACTCTCCGCCTCGCACTTCCGGCCTCATCAGACCGCGTGCTCGTCCACCGTCGTTCGTCGTCGCGTTCCGCGGCGGATCCATGAGGCACAACGCGTCGCCGAGACCACCTCAATCGTTGACACTGCTTCCGCGTCAGGATGCCCGTGGTGAATACCGATTCGTTCCCACCGGAACTCCGGCGGGCACGACATCGCACGCCGGCCACCACAGGGCGTCAGACGGGATCGAACACCCGGTCACCGTCAGGAACGCGCGTGCCCGGGAACACCGAGGTCCTCGTACAGGGCGTCCGCCCGCTGCGCGAACGCACGCGCCTGTTCGTGCTCCCCCCTCCGTTCGCAGATCTCGGCCAGCCCCGCCAGCGCCCGTGCTTCCTCGATGCGGCACCCGATCTTGACGGCGAGTGTGAGAGCGCGCTCGTGCAACACCCGCGCCTCGGCCAGTTCCGACTGAACCCTGTGCAGACGGGCGGACAGGTTGCTGATGACGATGCTCCGCAGCGGTGTCCACCGCACCTCCTGGTGCCCCAGCCCGAACGCGGCGAACTGCCGGGCCTCGGCCGTGCGGCCCAGGCGATGGGCGGCCAGCGCCGAAAGGACGTACACGAGCGCGATGTCACCGGGTACGCCGGCGGTCTGGGTGAGCTCTCGCGCGGTTGCCAGCTGTTCGTCCGCCTCGGCCACGTCGCCCATGGCAAGACGGGTCATCGCCAGGTAGGCGAGCGTGACGACCTCGTTCTCCCGGATGCCGAGCTCGCGGTTCAGCAGCAGGGCGCGCTCGGCGGCGGCGATGGCCTCGGCGTACTCGCCCCTCTGCTCGTGCAGGGTGCCGAGGTTGACCAGCGACTCCGCCTCCGCACGCCCGGCGCCGAGCTCCCGCTTGATCCGGATGGACTCCTCCAGCAACGGCCGCGCCTCGTCGTACCGTCCCGACGTGAGCATGAGCAGGCCGAGCACTCCTGTGTCCTTCGCGACTCCCCTGCGGTCACCCGTCGCCGCCGCGACGGCCAGCGCCTCCGACACGGCTTCGATCCCCGCCGCCACACGGCCGAGCTTCCAGTCGGCCACGGCCAGGTTCGAGAGGCTGAGGCGGAGCAGCTCGGTGTCCCCGATCTTCCGCGACGAGACCACGGCCAGTCGCGCGACCTCGGCGAACTCCTCGAACAGTCCGTCCGCGTCCAGCATGAACACGACGTTGCGGGCCAGCCGGGCGACCTGGTCGTCGAACCCGCGCTCGTGCGCCAGCACGAGCGCGTCCCGCACCGTGGACTGCTCGCGGTGGGCCCATTTGCGAGCGGCCTCGGCAGTCGGCATCCGGGGGAGCTCGAACGCCCCGGTGACCGGCCTGCCCCGCAGTTCCGCCCTGCCGGGGAAGAGGACGTCACACGCGTGGTCGGTGGCACGCACGTAGTACTCGAGCAGGCGGACGAACGCCGCCCTCGCCTCCTCCAGGACCTCTTCCCTGCTCTCGGCGTGGGTGAGCTGCCGGACGAAGCTGCGCACCAGGTCGTGGAAGGTGTAGCAGCCGATCTCGTGCTGCTGGAGCATGTGCGCGTCGAGCAGCACCTCGAGGACGGCCTCCGCGTTGACCGCCGACATGCCCAGCAGCGCCGCCGACGAGTAGACGTCGACGTCGCGACCGGGGCAGACGCCGAGCATGCGGAAAGCGGTGCGATGCCGTGAGGTGAGACCTTCGTAGGACATCCGCAGCGACAGGTCCACGCCGCGCTCGCCCGACTTGAGCTCGTCCAGGAGCCGGGACTCGTCGCTCATCCTGTCGACGAGGTAGCTGATCGGCCACCGCGGCCGGTTGCCGAGACGGCTGAGCGCGATCCGCAACGCGAGGGGCAGGTGACCGCACAGCTCGACGAGCTCGGCCACCGCCTCGGGCTCGGCGGCGGCGCGACGGCTGCCCAGCACCTGGGCCGCCATCGCGGCACCGTCCTCGTTCGTCATCGTCTCCAGGGTCAGCCAGTGCGCGCCGTCGAGGTCGATGAGCCGCGTCCGGCTGGTGACCAGCACCAGTGCCTGCGCGCTCTGCGGCAACAGCGGCAGCGCCTGGGAGACGTCGCAGACGTTGTCCAGCAGGACGAGCAGCCGGCGTTCCGACGTCATCGTCCGCCAGAGGGCGATCCGCGCGTCGGCCTCGGAGGGCAGCGCGTCGGCCTCCACGCCGAGCATGCCCAGCAGTTTCTCCGCGGCGGCTTGCGGCGACACCGCTGTGCCACCGGCCGTGTAGCCGTGGAGGTCGAGGGCGAGCTGCCCGTCCGGGTAGTCGTCGGCCACCAGGTACGCGAAGCGCACGGCCAGCGACGTCTTGCCCACGCCGCCCATCCCGTCGATCGCGACGACCCGCGGTCCCTGGCCCGCCGGTCGGCTGAGGAAGGCCCGCAACGTGGCGAGCTCGCTCTCCCTGCCGATGAAGTCGGCGACGTCGTAGGGCAAGGTGCGCAGGGCCGTCGTCCTGGCCGGCTTGGCGTCGGGACGAGCGGGGCCTTCGACCGCCGGTGTCTCCGCCGGCCCGGGAAGACCCAGCGCCGGGTCGTTGCGGAGGATGCGCTCGTACAGCGCGGAGAGCTCACGACCGGGGTCGATCCCGAGTTCCTCCGCCAGCAACCGGCTCACCTGCTGGTACTCGTCGAGCGCTTGTGCCTGCCGTCCGCAGCGGTACAGGGCAAGCATCAGCTGGGAGCGGAGCTTCTCCCGCAGCGGGCTGGTCGCGATGAGCTCGCGGAGCTCACCCACGAGTTCCCGGGACTCACCGCGCCGCAGACGCAGATCGGTGAGCTGCTCGACCGCGTCGAGGTAGCGCTCCCGCAGCGCCACGTCCGCCGCCTGGATGGCCTGACCGCCGCTGCCCGCGAGCACGGCCCCCCGCCTCAGGGCGACTGCCTCCTGCAGGTGGGCCGCCGCTTCCTCCCAGCTCTGCCGGGAGGTCGCCTTCCCCGCCTTCTCCAACAGGTCCAGGAAGACCTTGAGGTCCAGCTGCTCGACCGACAGCTCGACCCGGTAACCCGGTCCCTCTGTCAGGATCACCTCCCCGCCGCGGGGGATCAGCTGCCGCAGCCGGGCGACCGCCTTCCTCACCTGGTGGGCGGCGGTGGCGGGCGGCTCCACGTCCCACACGAAGTCGATCAGCTGCGAGACGGACATGACCTGACCGGCGTCGAGCAGCAGAGCGACCATGACCCGTTCCTGCACGGGGCCGCCGAGGTGGATCCGGCGGCTGCCCGACCAGCACTCCAGCGAACCGAGGAGGTTGATCCGCAGGTCCTGTCCCTCCGCGGGCCGCCCGGCCGACGAAGGACCTTTCGACGTGCCGGTCACATCGTCACCCCACTCAGGTCGAGCGCCCGCGCCGAAAGCGCGTTCTTGGCTCAGGAGACGGATAAGCGGACAACGATTCCGACCGCCTCGAATTCGAGGTCGATCGGGTTGCGCGATCCGACATCCACTGCAACGACACAATACAGATCTACATCCTATGCGGACAGTCTCGCCACCACCGCACCAAATGAGACGCCGTCCGAAAACTGCCCATGCACTCCACCAGGCACGGAATGACGTGCAATTCACGCCCCGGGAAAATACCGGAACATCGACAGTTCATTCCTCGGCACCGAATTCCGGGACGACACCCGAGGAGCCACCCAGGCGACGCGGAGGCCCTGCCAGGTGTTCTCGACGACACGGAACGTCTTGGTCTCGCTATTGCGGTCGCGAGCGGCTTCCCCATCCAGGCCGAGCCGGTGGCCGCAATGCGGACGAGCAATTCGAACTCCACTTCCCGGCGCCCATTCCGCGATGATCCCGATCCTCCCCCTTCGTCAAAGGTGAACGACATGTTGCTCCGAATGAATCGTCTCGGCGTGACCGACCTGTTCATGCCCGCTCCGGTTCACGGCTGGCTGCCGCACTTCGGTTGCTCCGCAACGGGTGAGCCATCACCAACTGGTCGCCGATACCGCCCGTTGCTCCGCTGAACGATCGGCTCACACATCCAGGATTGAACATATGATCGCTCATCTAGCCTTCCTCTGATCAGATGTTCGGGATCCGTGCGACCATGACCGAGTGGATGACCTTGATTCGGCGATCATCGCCCTCCTGCAGACAGACGCGCGGCAGTCGAACCGTGAACTGGCTCGGCAGCTCGGTGTAGCTCCCTCGACCTGTCTGGAACGTGTGCGGGCGCTCACCCGCCGCGGGGTGATCCGCGGCTACCACGCCGACATCGACCTCGTCGCGCTCAACCGGGGCGTTCAGGCCTTCATCGCCGTCCAGGTGCGCCCGCTGAGCCGGCACGTGATCGACACCTTCAAGGAGTCCGTCGGTCAGATGCCCGAGGTCCTCACGGTTTTCGTGCTCGCGGGTGGTGACGACTTCCAGCTGCACGTCGCGGTCCAGGACCTCGATCACCTGCACTCGTTCCTCGTCGACCGGCTGAGCAAGCGCCGCGAGATAGTGAGCTTCCGCAGCTCGGTGATCTTCCAACGTGCCCACAACCCCGTCCTGGCACCACTTCCCGCGCCCGATGCCGCGTCGCGTACGAGCTGAGCATTGCGAGGCGGCTCGATCCTCGACGTGGACCGAGCCGCCCTCCGGTGAGAAATGTTCTGCTTGCGCCTTGATCAGGTCGCCGAACTCGGCTCGGGGTTGAAGATCAGGGGCGGACGTAGGACAGCACGCCGTCCGGGAAGCCGATGGCGGCGGTGTCGCGGACGTTGTCGTCGACGATCGCGGACTTGCCCTTGCAGCCCGCCTCCGACGGCGGAGAAGGCCTGTGCCGACAGGCCGTCGCGGACGCGGCTGTCCTCGGTGGAGCCGAGCAGCAGGTGGCTCACGACGGCCTGGGCCATGATTTCGGCGTGCAGGGCGGGCAGGCCGAGTCGTGCTGCCCGGCCCAGTTCGATGACGGCTCCTTTGACGAAGGCGTCGTCACGGCGCAGGTAGCCGGGGTCGGCTGCGTGGCCGGGGCGGTCGAGCGCCGTACGTGTCCGGTGCAGGAGTGAGGTTGCCAGGTGCAGGCGCAGTGACCGGAGCTGTACCCGGCTTGATGATCGCCAGCGGGCGACGACTTCGCGGTTCGGCGCGTTGACCGAGGAAGTCCCTGGTGCGACGAGAGCGTGCTTGCGGGGTTTGCCCGTGCCACTTTCGACGACGTAGCTGCCCGCGGTCACGAGTACGACGGTCAACGATTCCACCGGTGGTAGTACGAAGTCCGCCACGTGGGGATCGGCCATCTCACGGACGCGTACGCCGTTCCAGCCGAGGCCGGCGCTGTCGGCCAGCGCGAGCGAAGGCAGGCCGGTCGGAACGGGGACGGCTGACACTGGTGAGGACGTCACGGTCGGTCTTTCCGGTGAGGGAAAGGCGATGATCTCAGGTTGCGACACCGGCGACTCCCCGTACGAGGGTGGCCAGGGCTCCCGCTGCGGCCAGGGAGATCACGGCGGTCCGGGCCGCGCGCACGGAGGTGCGGGGGCCGAGGACAGCGCCGAGGACGGTGCCGGCGGCGAGCGCGGCGGTGATGGCCGCCCACTGAGGGGCGGCGAGGTGAGGCGTGGAGCCCGGCACGAGCAGGGCGGCGCCCGCGCCGATGGCGGAGATGACGACGGTGAGGGGTTGCATCGATGCGGCGAAACCGGGCTGGTCCCAGCGGGTCAGCTCGGCGTAGATCGTCATCGGCGGCGCGCCGACGCCCGCGGCGGTGACGAGCGCGCCGGTGGTGAACCCGGCCACGGCGGCGGGCAGCGGGCCTGCCACCGTGCGGGTTCGCAGCCGGGTGGCGACCAGCGTGGCCGCCAAGCCGGTGCCGAGCGCCGCCCCGATGATCACGTACGTCCAGTCGGGATCGGCACGGGCTGCCGCCAGGGCGCCTGCGAGTGCGCCGAAAGGGCTCGCGTACAACAGCAGGCGCACCTTGTGCCAGTCGACCTGGGCACGGGTGAGCGCCCACGTGACCAGGCCGACCGCCGCACCGCAGAGGTTGACCACCACGACGCCCTGCGACGGCCCGAGAGCGAGGATCAGGAAGGGAGCGACGACGAGCGCGAAGCCCATGCCCGCGACGCGTTGCACGACGGCGCCGAGGCAGGTCGCGGCGAGCGCGAGGAACATGGTCATGGGTGTCACGCCTATCGGGAAGCGGTTGCCGAGGACGCGCGACGACCGCTACGTCGACGACAACACGGGGTTGCCGGGGATGCGTTTCAGTTCGGAACAGGTCGACCTGGGCGGACTTGCGAAGTGCGGGCAACGGATGTCCCGTTCGCTCGGCCTCGGAGTCGCTCGTCGACCAGGTCGCGGGCGGCTCGCAACGGTGTGATGCCACGGAGTTCGGCGTCGGCGAGCACCGCGGTCAAGCGCGGCCCGATGCCCCGGACGCGCTCGTGGGACTCGGCGGCGGTGAGGCCGTGCAGCTCGCGGGTGACCGAGGCGATGATGCCGCCGCCGCTGACGATGACGTCAGGGGCCCACAACACGCCGCGGTCGTGCAGGAGTGCCGCGGTGGAGTCGTGGTCGAGCTGGTTGTTGGCGGCGCCGGCGATCGCGTGGCAGTGCAGCTCGCCGGCAGAGGCCGGGGTGAGGATGCCCCCGACCGCGCACGGGACGACGACGTCCACTTCGGCGCGCAGGGCTTCGTCAGGGGTGCCCCATCGGGCTTTCCATCGTTCGGCGAGGGCCTGGCGGCTGGGATCGATGTCGGCGACGGTCAGCGCCGCTCCGCGCGTGGCCAGCCAGTCACCGACGATCGCACCGACGTGGCCGAGGCCGATCACGGAGAAGCTCAGGGCCGACAGGTCCGTTCCCGGCCACCGATGCGCGCACACGGCCTCGAGGGAAGCGGTGACACCCAGCGCGGTGGGGACGGAGGAGTCCCCGCTGCCGCCCTGGGCCTCGGGGCGGCACAGGACGTGGCGGGTGCGGCTGTGCAACCGGGCCATGTCCTGCGGGCTCGTCCCGATGTCGGGACCGGTGATGTAGGCGCCGTCGAAGCCCTCGATGACGTCGGCGATGTCATCGAGCAGGTCATCTCGCCGAGACCCTGTCCAGTCAGCGGAGGACGTGCCGTCGAGGGCGACCACGGTCTTGCCGCCGCCGTGGTCGAGACCGGCGAGCGCGGCCTTCTCGGTCATCGCCGCGGACAGCCGCAGCACGTCGTCGAGGCCGTCGCGCCAGGACGGGTAGGACTTGATCCGGCAGCCGCCCAAGGCGGGGCCGAGGTGGGTGGAGTCGGCGCTGACGATGATCGTCTGGCCTGAGCGCGGCCCGCGCTCGATCCGGACCTGTTCGGCGGTGATCCGCGCGGTGCTCATGCGTTCGCCCCCAGCAGCGGCAGCCGCCTGGTCAGCGACGAGACGAGGCCGCGTGGCTCGAAGACGGCAACGGCGACCTGGTGGACGTCCTCACCCGGCGTCTGCGACAACACGCTCAGGTAGTCGTCGTAGTCGCGGGCACGGCGAGCGACGTCGTTGAAGCCCACCACCGTCAGCTCGGTCTGCTCCTGCGCCCGGCTGTGCAGGTCCTCCAGCTCGGTGGCCGAGGCGGTCAGCACCGGGACGGGGTTGGGGTTGAGCCCGGCGTGCACACCACCGGAAGCGTCCTTGCCGTCCTCTCCGAGCAGGTGCGGCAGCCGGCCCCCCATGCTCAGCCCGACGACCACCGCCGCGTTCACCGCCTCGCCCGGACTGAGGTCGGACCGGACAACCAACACCATCTTGGTCGGTAGAGCCACTGCTTGCTCCTCTGAATGATCGGCGTGTCGCTGAAAGGCTAGGCAAATGGACGATCGTTCAGGGGCAATCTGGTCATACGTTCGAATGTGCGCCGCTTGTGGCTTTGTGGATGAACTTGGTTCGGCGATCAGCGGCTGTCTGCGAACAGATGCGCGGCGGGCACGGCGTCGCGCTGCCGGTCGGAGTGGTGCACGGCCGTCACTCGCCAGGTCACCAGAGGAAGGCCAGCAGCACGACTCAGGAGGCCAGCAGGAGCCACAGCAAGCAGTAGATCACCGCGTAGCCGACCAGGACGAGCAGCGCCTGTCCAGTGTGGACTTCCGCGGTGACCAGGCGTTCGACGGCCGGGAAGTACGGGAAGGCGTTGGGCAGGTCCGTGCCCGTGACCACGACGCCCAACGGCACCGCGGTGCGCACCGAGACCCACGACGGCAACACGACGGCGGGCCGGGTGCGCGTGCGGAAGCGGCGCACGCCTGCCACCACCAGCGAGACGGCCCCGAGCAGGAGCGCCGCACGGCGCAACCACGTCATCGCGTCGGTGATGGCGCCCGCCGCGACATCGGCGTCGAGCAGGAGCGCGACACCGAGCGCGAGCACCGCGGCGTAAGCGCCGAGCGCGAGCAACGCCGCGGCGGTCACAGGCCGGCGCAAGGGCGAGAGCAGGAGCAACGCGACACCGGCGATCGTCGCCGGGTTCAGCGCGTCCAGCAGCGCCAGACCCGCGATGCCGGCGAGCGGGACGGGACTCACCCGGCGCCCGACGACAGTCCGAGGTGGACGATGAGGGCTTCGACGTCCGCCGCGTCGGGGGCTGCGCGGTGAGAGCGTTGAGCAGCAGCCCGTCCCCGACCAGACGGACCACGGGGGCACGGGCCGGATCACCCAGCTCCGCCTCCAACATACCGTCCCAGCGCCGCACGGCCTCCCCCACCTCCGCAGGCAGGTCGAGCTCTACCGCGGCGGTCACCTTCACCATCGACAGCATCGCGCGGAACAGACCTCGTTCCTGCTCGTCGGGGACCGACAACCGCAACCACGAAGCGGCCATCACGCCACGCCCGGCAGCAGCCGTCAGCCGCTCGTCGGCCAGTCTGACCGCGCGCTGCACAACGCCGTGCAACAGCGTCGTGGTGGTGAAGTGGTAGAGCACACCGCCCTGCTCACCCCGGCCTCCTCCGCCACGGCGTGCAGCGGTGGAGGCACCTTTCAGGCGATCAGCAGCCGCTCGGCCGCATCGAGGATCTGGTCACGGGTGTCAGCCATGCTTTCCACTGCACCGTCCGGACGGTGCAGTAAGGGCGTTCGCACCGTGGCGCTCCTGTCACAACCCCCTGACCAAG
>JASLAV010001268.1 GCA_030146905.1 Lentzea sp.
CACCCGATGATCTCCCGTTGCGGGGGCACGTCGGTACCTGTCTGCATGGGCGGCCTCCATGTCGTTTGTCCATACATCTTGCGACAGTGGTTGAGCGTTACCGTGCGGCGGTGGCCGCCCTCGTCCCCGACTGCCGGACAACGTGATCACACGAGCGTACTTGTACGCGGCGACGGCCATGGGCGGAACGGCGCAGGCCGCGACCGTCTCGACAGGAACGGCGGGCGAACGGCTTAGGCTGCGCCACATGCACGTCTCGTTCGTCTGCACCGGCAACATCTGCCGCTCCCCCGTGGCGGCACTCGTCTTCCGCGAGTGGGTGTCCCGCGAGGGGCTGTCCTCGCACGTCGAGGTGTCCAGCGCCGGCACCGGCGGGTGGCACGTGGGCGACCCCGCCGACCCGCGGGCGTTGAAGACGTTGGCGGACAACGGCTACCCGACCGACCACGTGGCCGCGCAGGTGTCCGACCTGCACCTGGACGCCGATCTGCTGGTGGCGCTCGACTCCGGCCACGCGCGGGCGCTGCGCCGGATGGCCGGCCCCGACCGCGTCCGCCTGCTCCGTTCGTTCGACCCGGACGCGGACGGCACGGACGTGCCGGACCCCTACTACGGCGACGACGCCGGGTTCACCGAGGTGCTCGTGATGATCGAGGCGGCGATGCCGGGATTGATCTCGTGGGTCCGCGAGCGGCTCTGAGGACGAAGGACCAGTCACCGGAGGCCACCGCCGCCGAGGCGGCGGGCCTGCGGTGGTTACGCGTCGAGGGCGGGCCGCCGATCCCGGCCGTGCACGAGGCGGAGGGCGGCCGTCTCGTGATCGACGAGATCCCGCACGGCACTCCGGATCTTCAGGCTGCCGTGACCTTCGGGCGCCGCCTGGCGACGCTGCACCTGGCCGGAGCCGAGGCGTTCGGCGCCCCACCGCCCGGCGGCCCGCGCGAGGCGACGATCGGTGCCGCTACGATGGTCAACGAACCCGCGGAGGCGTGGCCCGAGTGGTTCGCGTCACACCGCATCCAGCCCTACGCGCGGCAGGCCGGCATTGACGTCGGCGAGGTGTGCGCACGGATCGGCGAACTGGCCGGCCCGGCCGAACCTCCCGCGCGCCTGCACGGCGACCTGTGGAGCGGCAACGTGCTGTGGGGCGCCGACGGCCAGGTGTGGCTGATCGACCCGGCCGCGCACGGCGGGCACCGCGAGACCGACCTCGCGATGCTCCGGCTCTTCGGCTGCCCGTTCCTCGACCACGTCCTCGGTGCCTACCGGGAGGTCGCGCCGCTCGCCGACGGCTGGGAGCGGCGGGTCGCGCTGCACCAGCTGTTCCCGCTGCTCGTGCACGCCGTGCTGTTCGGCGGCGGCTACCGGTCGCAGGCCCTGGCCGCGGCCCGCGAGGCGCTGCGAGGATGAGGTCATGGACCTCACCGGGTGGACGTGGCTCAACGAACCGAAGCAGTGGTCGGCCGATCCGCTGACCGTGCGCGCCGACGCCGGCAGCGACTTCTGGCGCCTCACCGGCACCGGCGTCGTCCGCGACAACGGCCACCTGTTCGGCACGAGCCTCACCGGTGACTTCACCATCACGGCGACGTTCAGCGGCGAGTACGCGGCGCAGTACGACCAGGCCGGCGTCGGGCTGTTCATCGACGACGAGAACTGGATCAAGGCCGGGATCGAGCTGTACGAGGGGAAGCGCCAGGCCAGCACGGTCGTGACGCGCGGTTTCTCGGACTGGAACCTCGCCCTCATCGGCGACTTCGAGCGGTTCACCGTCAGCGCCGAGCGCAAGGGTGACGCGGTGTGGGTGACGTACGGCGTCGACGACGAGCCGCCCACCAAGCTGCTGCGCAAGGCCTACTTCCCGCCCGGTCCTGCCGCCAAGGCCGGGATCCTGACGGCCAGCCCGGACGGCGAGGGGTTCACGACCCAGTTCCACGAGGTCCGGCTCACCCGATAGCGGCGTTGCGTTTGCTTCGATTACTGCGGATACTTCGATTAGCGGAAGGAGGGGAAGCGATGAGCTCCGCAGCACTACGAGCTGTTCAACCCGACGATGACGACGTTGTCACCGCCCATGCAGCAGTCACGAGGGTCAAGGCGTATCTGCACGATCATCTGGACGATGAGAGCGATGTCCGCGTCAGGGTCGAGGAGAACGACGACGTGCTGGTCCTGCCACGCGCCGCGGTCGAACTCTTCGCCCAGATCCTCGCCTACATGGCCGCTGGTCACGGAGTGTCGGTCGTCCCTGCCGATGCCGAACTGACCACCCAGCAGGCCGCGGACATGTTGAACGTGTCACGTCCGTACCTGATCGGTCTGCTCGAGGCCGGCGAAGTCGAGTACCGCAAGGTGGGCACGCACCGCCGCATCAAGGCCGCGTCGCTGATGGAGTACATGCGCGCCGACGACCTGCGTCGCCGGCGGGCCGCTGACGAGTTGTCGGCGCTCGCACAAGAGATGGGCATGGCCTGAGTGAGTTTCGTCGTCCTCTACGACGCCAACGTCCTCTACCCGAGCGTTCTGCGAGACCTGTTGATCCGGATCGCGGCAGCAGGTCTCGTGCAGGCGAAGTGGACCGAACAGATCCTCGACGAGGTGTTCCGCAGCATCCGGAAGAACAGGCCGGACCTCTCGGAGGATCAGCTCGCGCGCACGCGGTCGCTGATGCTGACCTCGGTCAGGGACTGCCTCGTGACCGGCTACGAGCCGCTGATCCCCGCGCTCGATCTGCCGGATCCGGACGATCGTCACGTGCTCGCGGCCGCCATCAGGGCTCGTGCCCAGGTGATCGTGACCAACAACCTCAAGGACTTCCCGGCGGAAGCCCTGCGTCGGTGGGACGTCGATCCCGAAGACGCGGACGAGTTCATCTGCGATCAGATCGGGCTTGACGCCAAGGTCGTGTGGAGTTGCGTCCACCAGATCGCGAACTCCTGGCGCAAGCCGCCGGGAACGATCGGGGACGTCCTCGCCTCTCTCGAACGCTGCGGGCTGGTCCAGTCAGTGGCCGAACTCCGCGCGCGCTGAAGGGTCATCTACCGTGAAGACGTGCGGTTCAAGTTCCTCCTCAAGCCGGGCTGGCTGGCGCTGACCCTGGCCGTCTGGGTGTTCGCGGGTACCTGCGTCTACCTGCTGTCGCCGTGGCAGTTCGGCCGCAACGACGAGCGCCAGGCGCAGAACTCCGCCATCACCAAGTCGTTGAAGAGCGACCCCGTCCCGTTCGGCGCGAAGCACGACGAGTGGCAGAAGGTCGAGCTCAAGGGCCGTTACCTCCCCGAACTGGAGGCGCTCGCCCGGCTCCGCACGGTCCAGGGCGAGGCCGCGTTCGAGGTCATCACGCCGTTCGAGACCACCTCGGGCCAGAAGGTCCTCGTCGACCGCGGGTACGTCCGGCCGGTCAACGGCATCAAGCCGCCGGACTTCGCAGCACCTCCCGCGCAGGAGGTCACGCTCATCGGGCTGGCCAGGCCGAACGAGTCCAACGACGCGCCCGCGTTCGTGCAGGACGGGCGGCGGCAGGTCTACTCGATCAACAACAACGCGGTGGGCCCCGGCATCGAGCCCGGCTACTTCCAGCTCGTCGAGGACCAGCCGGGGGCGCTCGACACGCTGCCGTTGCCGCGGATCGAGTCCGGGCCGTTCTTCTCCTACGCGCTGCAGTGGATCGCGTTCGGTGTCATGGCGGTCGGCGGGTGGCTGTACTTCACCATCCGCGAGGCGCGGCCCGGTGGCGTGCTCTACGAGGGGACGCGCAAGAACAGGAAGAAGTCGATCGCCGAGCTACTTGCGGAAGAGGGCGACGAAGGCGCTGACGGCTCCCGCTCCGAAGCCGACGACGCGGGACAGCTCCACGGCACGCGTCACGTGACCTGAGTCCGGGTTGCGGCCGTGGCCCATCACCGGGCGTTCCTCGACGCCGTGCGAGTAGACGGTGCGGCCGCCCAGGCGGATCTCCAGGGCTCCGGCGAACGCCGCCTCGACCTGGCCCGCGTTGGGCGACGGGTGTGCCGAGGCATCCCGGCGCCACGTCTCCAGCGCCTGCGAGGCCGAGCCGCCCACGACCGGGGCGCCGCCGACGGTCAGCAGGGCCGCCAGCCGCGACGGCACGAGGTTCAGCAGGTCGTCCAGCCGGGCGGAGGCCCAGCCGAACCGCAGGTAGCGCGGGGACCTGTGCCCGACCATCGCGTCCAGCGTGTTCGCCGCGCGGTAGCCGAGGAGTCCCGGCACACCGGCGACCGCACCCCAGAACAGCGGCGCCACGACGGCGTCGGAGGTGTTCTCGGCCACGGACTCCACGGTCGCGCGGGCCAGGCCCAGCGTGTCCAGCCGGGACGCGTCACGGCCGCACAGCGAGGGCAGGCGCGTGCGAGCGGCGTCGAGGTCGCCGTCGGCCAGCTCGCGGCCCATCGAGGTGCCCTCGGTCGCCAGGGAGTTGCCGCCCAGCACCGTCCAGGTCGCCACGGCGGTGGTCAGCGTCTGCGCGAGCCAGTGCCGGTGGGAGAACCTCTCCACGGCGACGCCCGCGGCCACGGTCCCGCCCACCAGGACGGCCGTGTAGGCGGCGCCGGCCGCCTGGGAGTCGGCGTACAGCCGCTTCTCCAGGGCCGCCGCGGACTTCCCGAATGCCGCTACCGGGTGAAAACGGCGTGGATCGCCGAACACCGCGTCCGCGGCCACGCCCAGCAGCAAACCCAACGCGCGCCCCGCACCCACGGCATCCTCCCCGGCTCGTCGAAGGCACGGTAGCGCCGCGTCACACCGGGGCGCGCATTAGGGTGGCCGGTCGTGGAGCACAAGCGGCTGAAGTTGTACGCCTACCTGGACGCGCGCGATCACCAGCGCACGTACCTGGCGATCATGCGGCTGTTCACCTCCACGCTGCTCGCCGACCTCAGCGCGGGCGAGGTCGCGGGAGCGCTGGCGGGACAGGAGCGCGAAGGCAGGGTCGACCAGGGCGAGAGCCGCATCGAGAACGTCATCAACCGCCTCAAGCAGCTGGTCGAGTGGGGCAACCTGGTCCAGGGCAGGCGCGAGGTCGTCGCGGCGAGCATCGCCGAGTTCCAGCACGGCAGCGTCCGCTACCAGGTCTCGAAGCTGGCCGTCCGCGTCCAGCGCGACGTCGACGAGCTGCTGCGGGTCCCCGAAGGCGCCCGCGAGGTCTCCCGCGAGCTGCTGCCCGCGATCGAACGCGGCCTCAACGAGCTGGGCGGAACGCTCAGCGTCGCGCTGCTCAACGAGGGCGACAAGACCAGGGAGCTCCTCGCCGAACGCGTCACGACCCTGTTCCTGCAGCACGCCGAGCTCGCGGCGACGGTTCGCGACTTCTACGCCTACCTCGGCCAGGTCGTCACGAGGAACCACCTCGCGCCCGACGAGATCGCGGGCTTCCGGAACCTGCTGGTCGAGTACATCCAGCGGGTGGTCGAGGACGTCCTCAAGTACACGCCCCCGATCGCGGAGGCGCTGGCCGGGCTCGCGAAGGCTCGGGCCGAGCTCCTCCGCCTGCTGGGCACCGATCTGGGCCAGAACGTCGAACGCGCTCGCGGCCGCACGCCGGAGGACTGGCAGGAGCTCACGGACTGGTTCGTCGACCGCCCCGGCCGCCCCAGCCAGGTCACGGCGCTGCGCGAAGCCACCGCCCGCGCGATCGGCAGCCTGCTGGCCAGCGTGAAGCGGGCGACGTCCGGTGGCGGGCTCCTGCCCGGCCGGCGCGCCGAGCTGCTGAAGCTCGCGGGCTGGTTCGACAACGCGACCCGCGAGCAGGCGCACGAGATCTACGCGTCGGCGTTCGGGCTGTACTCCGCCCGCCACCTCTCCCCCGCGCCGGAGCACGACTCGGACAACGAGCGCACGCCGTGGCGCGACGGCCCCGTCTGCGACGTCACGGTCAGCGTCAGGACCAGGGGTGACCGGGGTGCGCGCGGCAGGCCGTCGCGGATCCTCGACGACCCGATGACCGAGCAGTCGCTGCTCGCGGAGGCCCGTGA
>JASLAV010001269.1 GCA_030146905.1 Lentzea sp.
TAGAATTCCGATCGAACTGGCGTTCGAGAGGGGTGTTCATGGGTCGCAGTGCGAACCTGCCACGCGGCCTGGTAGACAAGTTCCGCGCGCGTGACGGCGTCTGGCCGGATGACACGGGTTGCCGGATGCTGCACGTCGACATGGACGCCTTCTACGCGTCGGTGGAGATCCGCGAACGCCCCGAGCTCGCCTCCGTGCCCGTCGTGGTCGGCGGGGTCAGCGGACGTGGCGTCGTGTGTTCCGCGAACTACCTCGCGCGTGAGCACGGCGTGCGATCCGCGATGCCCACCGCCCATGCGCGCCGGCTGATCCCGCACGCCGTGTACCTGCCGCCGCAGTTCGACCTCTACCAGGAGGTCTCGCGCGGGGTCATGGCGATCTTCCGCGACATCACGCCGCTGGTGGAGCCCCTCTCGCTGGACGAGGCGTTCCTCGACGTCGGTGGCGCTCTTCGCCGTCTCGGCCTGACGCCGGGAGGCGTGGGGGAGCTGATCAGGTCCCGTGTTCTCGCCGACCACGGTGTGACCTGCTCCGTCGGTGTGGCGCCGACGAAGTTCCTCGCGAAGCTCGCGTCCGGCATGTGCAAGCCCGACGGCATGATGGTCGTCCCTTCTTCTTCCGCACTGGAGTTCCTGCACCCGCTGCCGGTGTCGGCCCTGTGGGGAGTGGGCGCGAAAACCGCCGCACGCCTGGAGGAACTGGGCCTGGGCACCGTCGCCGACGTCGCCGCCACCCCGCTTCCGCGCCTGCGCCGCCTGATCGGCGTGGCTCTGGCGGAGCACCTGCACGCCCTGGCCTCCGGCGTCGACGACCGCGCGGTGGTGCCGACGTCGCGGGAGAAGTCGATCGGCGCGGAGGAGACCTTCGAGGTCGACCACCGCGACCGGGCCGTGCTGCGCCGCGAGCTGCTGCGCCTGGCCGAGCGCTCGGCGGGGTCGTTGCGCGCGAAGGGCCTGTGCGGCAGGACGGTGTCCATCAAGGTCCGCTTCGCCGACTTCACGACGATCACGCGCTCCCGCACCCTGCCGGTGGCAACCGACGTGACGCAGGAGATCTACCGCACCGCCGCGGAGCTCCTGGACACCCAGGTCCCACCCGGCGCGGTCCGCCTGATCGGCGTCCGCATAGAGGGTCTTGACAACGCCGACGCCGCCCAGCAACTGGTCTTCGACGCCCCGGAACACGGCTGGCGCGAAGCCGACCAAGCCGCTGACCAGGCCCGTTCCCGCTTCGGCTCGCTCGCCGTCCGCCCGGCCTCCCTGCTGCGCGACAGTCCTGACAGGACAGGGGAGTTCGAACCGAAGCCCGAGTGATCGCGACTTGTCCACAACCCGGAAGTTGTCCACAACTTCCCCGCGACCCCGCTCCCCACCACTCCCACCCCAGCACCATGAACCCATGCGCCACCCCATCGACCTGGAAGCCCTGGGCACCCTCTTCGTCCACCGAGTGGCCCCGGTGGCAGCCCTGCTCCACACAGGACTGTCCGCGGCCCTGATCGACCAACGCTCCCGCCCAGGCGGCCCGTGGCAACGCCTGTTCCCCGGCATCTTCCTGCTGTCCAGGGCAGGCCCCTCCCGCGAACAGCTGGTGCAGGCGGCCCTGCTCTACGCGGGCGAGCACGCGATGCTCACCGCCTTCGACGCCCTGTACCTGCACGGCATGAGATCCGTGCTGCCGTCAGCGGACGCGATCCACGTCCTGGCCCCACGCCACAGCAAAGCCTGGGGCCACGCGTCCCTGCGCCTGGAACGAACGGACCGCCTCCCACGCCCGGCGATCCGCCGAGGCTTCCACGTGGCACCCCTGGAACGAGCAGCAGTGGACGCCATCCGCCGCACCCGCTCCATCACCGACACGAAGGCCGTCCTGGAGGAGGTGACCCACTACGTGGGCGTGCAGGCCCTGCGAGCAGAACTGGCCCTGGCCCCGCGCAAGGGCACCACCCTGGCCCGCAAGCTCCTGGGCGAGTCCCCGGCCCGCCAGCTGGAACGTGCCGTGATGGAACGCCGCCCCCTCTCGGTCCCGCAATCCCGCGTCCCGCTGGCCATCGGCTAACTCCTGGGCGATTCGGAGCGGTGCCTGCAGGGCGCGGCAGGCGTGCACCGCGTCCGGCACAGGCGAAGCCCACGCAACCCCGAAGCCCACGCAACCCCGAAGCCCACGCAACCCCGAAGCCCACGCAACCCCGAAGCCCACGCAACCCTGTGCACTGCAACAACTCTGGGTTTCGGCCAACGTTCCGGCGCGCGTCCCGCTGCCTCTGTGAGCCACCCGGCGGGCTCCAGCGAATCCGTGCGCATCAGCGAAAGGAGCCAACACCGACCCGTGTGCCAAGCCCGTGAGCCATCACCTGCGTCTGAGGGCCGCCGCCACTCTCAGGAGCTCACGCGCAACCCCTCGCGCGCCTCGACAACCCATATCCGGTCAACATCCCCAGCCCGCGATCCACCCGCCCGACCCCAGAAAACCCAAGCACCGCAACGAAAGGAGCCATCACCGAATCGCAGCCCTGAGCCCCTTGCCCTTGGCCACAGCCTTGACAGCGATCCCCCGCAAGCTCAAGAACGCGATCCGGGGATCCTCGAAGCAGTCCCAAGGCCCGGCATCAGCGAAAGCCCCCAAAACCCGGAACTGCCCAACAGCTTCCTCGAACCGTTCCAACTGAACCAGCCCGAAAGCCGCGTACCCGCGGTCGTCCCGGAGCGCGTACGTGTCGGCACCCTCGTCATCCAGCCGAGCCAGCAACGAATCCAGCGACCCCACAACGGAAGGCGATCTCCACATCTCCGGCGAACCGCTCTCGTGAACGGCGCGCAGCGGCAGGGCCAGGAACTTCGGCGACTTGGCCGCGGCCGCCAGGCCGAACTCCAACGCGAGCTCGTCGGACCCGTGCCACTTGTGGCACCAGTACTGCAGAGCCTGCTGGTGTCCGTTGTGGTGCAACGGATCGCGGGCCAGCAGCTCGTCCCAGATCTCGAGGAACTCGTCGCGGGGCACCTGCAGGCCGCGCGCGAGGGCGAGCTGGGTGTTCCACGGCGTGGGGTCGTCCGGCAGCACGGAGGCCGCCACCGCGGCTGCCTCGCTCGCCTCGCCCAGCACGCGGTGGAAGCCCTCGAACTGTTCGGGCGCGGTGCGGGAGGCGGGCGCGCGGCCGCGGATGTCCCAGGCCAGGGACACCAGCGACATCGCGTGGACGACCAGCCAGTGCGGGTCGCCAGGGCGGGCGGCGTGCCAGGCGGACGTCCAGGTGTCGTCCTTGGCGGCCAGGTCGGCGAGTGCCCACACCACGCGCTGGCGGCGGTCCCAGTCGCCGGTGGTGGAGGCGACCAGGTCGGCGGCGTTCTCCCAGTTGCCGGCCCGGACGTCATCTCGCACGGCGGCCAGGGCGAGGTCTTCGAGCGGCGAGGTGGTCGTCACCTCGGCGTCGGGGACCAGGCCGTAGCGCTCGGGGTGGGTCTTGGGCAGGACGTGGGCCGCGACGACCTCGGGTGGCAGTTCGTCGATCCCGACGCCCAGGCGCTTGGCCTCGCGCAGCAGGCGGAGTACGGCGAGGAATTCCTTGGGCTTGACGAGGAGTGAGAGCACCACGGGTTCTCCAGACGATCAGCGAGCGGGGCGGTAGTCGGAGGCCACGCCGGACGTGGCCAGTGCGCCGCGCAGGCCCTCGGTGTTGCCGCCGACCGCGTCGTTCAGGTGTCCGGCCATGTCGAAGTCGCGAGAGGAGGTGACGAACGTGGTTCGTCCCAGCCAGTCCAGTTCCCAGTGAGCCAGGCCCGCGTCCGAGAACGCCAGTGCCACTAATGCGGACAGCTCGGGCAGCACCTGGCCCCTCGCCATCTCGCGGTGGGCTCGCGGTCCGGCGTCGCGGCTGCCGGGGGTGAACGAGCCCAGGTCGGCCAGGCGGCCCGCGTCCAGGGCGTTGAGGACGGTGGTCAGCGACGGCGGCTGGTCCATCGTCGTGGCTGCCGCCTGCAGCAACCGCTCGGTGCCGCGCACCACGCGGGCTCGGGCACCGATGTGGCCGAGCGTGGACCAGTCGACGCGGTGCATCTCGGCGGCGTCGGGCACCAGCGTGGCCAGCACGGCGGCGTCGAGCAGCGGCATCGGGTCGGTGAGCAGGTCGAGGGCCGGGCGGTCGCCCCAGCCGGATTCGGGGTCCAGGTCGAGTGCGTCGATGGCGGCGATGCGGCTCGCGAGCGGTGGGTGCGAGTCGAACGGGCCGCGGTCGGGGTCGGGCGGGTGCTGGCGGAGCTCCTCCAGTTCCTCGTGGAGCTCGGGGGAGGTGCGCAGGCGGGTGAAGCCGTCGAAGAACGTCGTGGGGAGGTAGCCGAGCTCCCACGCGACGGTCAGGTGGCGGTCGGTGAAGAGGGTCCACGCGGCGTCGATCACCGGCATCTCGCGCAGGGCCGAGGAGGCGGCGGACGAACCGGCCGCGGAGGCGGAGAAGCGGTCGGCGGCGAGTTCCTGGCGTCGGCTGATCGCCTGGGAGACACGGAGGTACAGGGTGGCGTAGGCGCGGAAGAGCGTGGCGGTGATGCGCTGGAACCAGCGCTTGGTGTTCAGGTGGGAACCGGCGCGCAACACCGCCTCGCGGCCGGAGACCACGACTCCGGCGAGGCGCGTGTCGGTGCCGGCGTAGTGCGCGAGCTCGTGGGCGAGCACGGCGATGAGTTGCTTCTCGGTCAAGGAGGTGAGCAGTGGAGCACCGATGAACATCCTGCGCCTCGTCACGCGCAGGCCCAGGAAACGGGTGTCCTCGGAGACGCCGGCGTTCACCGCGGCGACCAGGCGGAGCTCGTCCGGCGGGCGGGTGCCCGCGTCGGCGGCGAGGCGGCGGACGAGGTCCCAGAGCGCCGGCTGGTCCGCCGGGGTCACGAGGGTGCCGGGCACTTCGTCGTGCTCGTGGCGTTCCAGGGAGATCAAGCTCTTCACCAGGACGAACACCGCCGGCACGACGAGGACGGCCAGCGCCAGCCCGGTGAACGGCCGGGTGATCAGGGCGTAGGTCTGCAGTGCGAGCAGTCCGCCGACCAGGCCGGCGGCGAGCACGTGGAAGCCGGCCAGCAGCGTCACCGCGATGGCGGCACGCGACGAAAAACGCATACGTGAAGCGACCTTCCCCCAAAAGCCCCCAGTGCCGCGCGTGAACGGCGGCAGAACGAAGTGTGCACGACGCAGGGTCGTGCCTCAATCCCGAAACGGCCGCCGCCGGGCGGAGAGGAGGTGTGTCAACCAGCCGTTCGGCCAGTCCGCGTACCTCTGCGGGATGACGCCGTTCCCAGTACCTCCCTCCTCCAGACGGAGGTGGTGTGACGCTCGGTGTCCCTACGGTCACTGAGGCATCACCTCATCGAACACTGGAGGTACCCAGTGAGAGCAGGACATCGAGGTGCCCGTCGGGGGATCACCGCGCTCGCGCTGTCAGCGGGACTCGCCGCCTCGGCGGCGGCCGCTGTCGCGCACGCGGAGGAGCCGTCGCAGGGAGAGCGCGACCAGAGCGTCACGCTGATCACCGGTGACAGGGTGGAACTCTCGGGCAACCGCGTCGTGCGGTACGTGCCGGGGCCAGGCAGGGGCAAGCTCCCCGTGCGCACCTACAAGCGGGACGGGCATCAGCACGTGGTGCCGGCGGACGCGGTGCCGTTGGTGGCGAACGGAAAGCTCGACCCGCGGTTGTTCGACGTGACGTCGCTGGTCGAGTTCGGTTACGACGACGCGCGGCGCAGCACCGTGCCCTTGATCGTGCGGCCGGCGGCGGGCGCGCGATCGGGCGTCACGGCGTTGGTGGCCAAGGGGTCTGTGGCGGACCTGGTGATCGGAACGGCCGAGAAGTCGGGCAGTGCCTGGGAGTCGCTGCGCGGCGGTGCGGTCGACAAGGTCTGGCTCGACGGCGTGCGGAAGGTGGCGCTCGACCGCAGCACCAAGCAGATCGGTGCTCCGCAGGCGTGGCAGGCGGGCATCACGGGCAAGGGCGTGAAGGTCGCCGTGCTCGACACGGGTGTCGACGAGAACCACCCCGACCTGCAGGGCAGGCAGCTCGCCGAGAAGAACTTCACCGAGTCGCCGGACAACACCGACGAGGTCGGGCACGGCACGCACGTCGCGTCGACGATCGCCAGCAAGGGCGAGCAGTACCCCGGTGTCGCGCCGGACGCGGGGATCCTCGACGGCAAGGTCTGCTATCCGGGCGGCTGCAGCGAGTCGGCGATCCTCGGCGGCATGCAGTGGGCGGCCGACCAGGGCGCGCACGTCATCAACATGAGCCTGGGCGGAGGTGACACCCCGGACATCGACCCGCTCGAGGAGGCCGTCAACCGGATCTCCCGCGAGACCGGTGCGCTGTTCGTGATCGCGGCCGGCAACTCGGGACGTCCCGAGACGATCGGCTCTCCTGGTAGCGCCGAGTCCGCGCTGACCGTGGGTGCCGTCGACCGCAACGACGGCATCGCGCCGTTCTCCAGCCGCGGCCCTGCCGCGGACGGTGCGGTGAAGCCGGACGTCACCGCGCCCGGCGTGGGCATCATGGCTGCCGAGGCCGGCACGCAGGGCCACATCGCGGCGGACGGCACGTCGATGGCGACGCCGCACGTCGCGGGTGTCGTCGCGCTGCTCAAGCAGCAGCACCCGGACTGGGCGAACGAGCGGCTCAAGGCGACCGTGATGGCGTCGGCCAGGAACAACCCGGCGCTGACGCCGTTCGACCAGGGCACCGGCCGCGTGGACGTGCCGACGATGCTGGCGCAGCAGGTGACCTCCGCGCCGAGCAACATCAACTTCGGTGTGCAGCAGTGGCCGCACGACGACGACGAGAAGGTCGTGCGCGAGGTCACCTACCGCAACTCCGGCACCGAGCCCCTGGCGCTCGACCTGACCACGGACGTCAAGGGACCGGACGGCAAGCCTTCGCCAGCCGGTCTGCTCACCGTGTCGCCGACGAAGATCACGGTGCCCGCCGGCGGTGAGGCCAAGGTGACGATCACCGCCGACACCAGGGTCGACGCGCCCGACGGCGCCTACAGCGGTGCGATCGTCGCGTCCAACGGCCTGCGCACGCTCGTCAGCGTCAACCGCGAGGTCGAGAGCTACGACGTCGGCGTCTCCGTGCTCGGCTTCGACGGCAACCCGGCCGGGGAGAACCAGAGCACGGTCTTCATCAACATCGCGACCGGCAAGGCATATGTGGGATCGGGCGGGAACGTCCGGCTGCCCAAGGGCGAGTACTTCGTGGACTCGGGCATCATCAGCCCGGACTTCAAGGTCGCGTTCATCGTGCAGCCGAAGTTCGTGGTGAACGGCAAGACCTCGACCACGATCGACGCGCGCAAGGCCAAACCGGTGGCGCTCAAGACCCCTGATCCCGCCTCCAAGGGCATCATCGGCACCATTCTGGCCAGCACCCAGGTGGCGGGCGAGCAGTACGGGCACGGCTGGGCCTTCTTCGACGGGCTGGCGGGCCAGGCGTTCACGGCCCAGATCGGGCCGGCCACGCCGGACTTCCTGACCACGTTCGCCGAACAGGCCGAGGGCACCCCGCGCGACGAGAAGACGCCGGTCAGCTATCGCCTGATGTACACCGAGAAGGGCATGCCGACCGGCTACGAGCGCACGGCGAAGGCGAGCGAGCTCGCCGAGGTGACGAGCAGCTTCCGGCCGGCGGGTGAGGGCCGCCGGCACAGCGTCGCCGTGATGCCGCACCCGATCGACGGCAGCGGTGGCTTCGGCTGGTACGCCGCGGTGCCCGACGGCGGCCGTGCGGTCGACCTGGTCTCGACCGCGACCGGCGAGTGGAGCTGGATCTACGACCGCGTCGGTCCTGACAACAGGGCCGAGTACTCGACGGAGACCCCGGCCAGGTCCTTCAAGGGTGGCAGGAAGTACGCGCAGGCGTTCGGTGCCGCGGTCCTCGGGCCGTCGGTCCCGGAGGCGCCGGGCTTCGGCCTCGCGAGGCTGGAGGACCAGATCGCGGTGAGGGTGCCGCTCTTCACCGACAGCAACGGCGGCGCGGGCAGGTTCTTCACCGGGACCGCGAAGACCTCGCTGTTCCACAACGGCACCAAGCTCGGTGAGTTCGACGCCCCCAGCGGGGTCTTCGACGTGCCGGCGGGTGAAGGCGCCTACCGGGCCGAGATGGTGCACAGCCGTGAAGGCGAGCTGTCGACGAAGGTCAGCGGCACGTGGACGTTCAAGTCCACGACCACGACCGACGTCACGCACCTGCCGCTCACCGTGGTCCGCTTCCTGCCGAAGCTCGACGACAAGGACACCGCGCACGGCCGTGTGCAGATCGTCCCGCTGAAGGTCGAGCAGGCGCAGAACACGCCGAAGGTCAGGCGTGTGTCCGTCGAGGTGTCGTTCGACGACGGCGCGACCTGGAAGCAGGTCCGGGTGGCCGGTGACAAGGCGATCGTCCAGCACCCCAAGGGTGCGAAGGCCGCCTCGCTGCGCGCCAAGACCACGGACGCGTCGGGCAACACCGGTGAGGTGACGATCATCCGCGCCTACAAGATCGCGAGCTGATCGAGGCCGGTCGGCGCCGGTCAACGCTGATCGGTGCCGGCCGAGGCCGATCGACCAGCACGGAACTGTCGGACCCGCTGACTAGCATCGGATTCGGGGGACCCACCCTCCGGCCCCACGGGGCCCGGGAACCCCCGAATTCGAGCGTACTCAGCGGGTCCGACAGTTTTCAGGGCCGCCGGTACTGCGCGGGCGAGCCCACCGTGGCCGGGTCCTCGTAGCTCCCGGCCTTCCCGCGGTCGACGTGGAACGTCGTCAGCGTCGACACCGGCGACGCGGCGTCGCGCCGGTCCCCGATCACCCTCATGTGCGTGGTGAACCGTTGCGGCGTCACCTCGTACACGTCGTACCCGTACCTGTTGCCCTCGAAGTACTTCAGGTGCGGGTTCGCCGCTCCCATCACCGGGCCGTTCGCCGCGTTCCACTCCGGCGAGTACGCGCCGGACGTGACCGAGTGCGCGGTGAACTCCGTGCCGATCACCGGTGACGAGAGGTCGTCGAAGTCCGGGCGGATGTCGTCCACGAACGCCGAGTGCCAGTCGCCGGTCAGCACGACGAGGTCCTTCATCCCCGTGGCGGCGACGTGGCCGAGGACCTCGCGCCGTTCGGCCAGGAAGCCGTCCCACTGGTCGGTGAAGTAGTAGCCGCCGCCCTGGCGGGCGAGCTGCGACAGCATGATGGAGTTGATCCACACCTGCCAGGCCTCGCGCGACGAGGAGATCCCGTCGAGCAGCCACCGCTTCTGCTCGGCGCCCAGGATCGTGCCGCCGGGGATGTTCTGCGCCGACCGGAACTGCCGCAGGTCCAGCACGGTCAGGTCGACCAGTGAGCCCCACTGGCGGCGCCGGTGGATCTGCGGTTCGAGAGCGCTCCCAGAGCGGATCGGCAGGTGCTCGTACCAAGCCTGGTAGGCGGCGGCACGGCGCTTCACGAACGGTGCCGAGCCTTCGGATCCGCTGTAGTCGTTCACGACCTCGTGGTCGTCCCAGGTCAGGTAGAACGGGTGCGCCGCATGGGCGTCGCGCAAGGACGGATCGCCCTTGTACAGGGCGTGGCGGCGCCGGTAGTCCGCAAGGGACAGCACGGCGGGACCCTCGTGATCACGCACGTGCGCGCCGCCGACCTGGCCGTGTTCGTAGATGTAGTCGCCCAGGTGCACGACGAAGTCGAGGTTCTCGGCGGCGATGCCGCGGTGTGCCGCGTAGAAGCCGTCGTGGAACGCCTGGCAGTTGGCCGTCGCGAACCGCACCTTCGACACGGGCCCGACAGGCGCCGTGCGCGTGCGTCCGACGCGGCTGCGCTTGCCGAGCGCCGAGAACTGGTAGTAGTAGGTGCGGCCGGGCGCAAGGCCGTGCACGGGCACGTGCACGCTGTGCCCCAACAGGTTCGACGCGGCAATGCTTCCGGACGCCACGCGCCGGCGCATGCCGGAGTCGCTCGCGACGGCCCACCCGACCTCGACGACCTCGGGCAGCGGCTGCTCGAACGCGAGCGGTTCCGGGGCGAGCCGCGTCCACAGGACCACGCTGTCGGGCAACGGGTCCCCGGATCCGACGCCCAGCGTGAACGGCGCGGCGTCCCACGACGCGCCCAGGTCGAGAGCGGCCGCGTGGGCCTGCGCGGGCGACAGACCCGCTGACAGGGGCCACACGGTGCCGAGGGCGCCGGCGGCGGCCGCGGCGCGCAGGAGATCACGTCGGTTCAGCATCAGCGGCTCCTGACCGTGAAGGAGATGTTGTCCGCGTAGCCGTCGTTCGACGTGCCACCACCGGACCGGGTCATCTGCAGGATCACCACGGCGACGCGGCTGCCGGGTGGCACCGTGCCGCGCGCGGTGCGTTCGACGAGTCCGGTCCGGCCGGAACGTTCCTCCGCGGTCACCGGCCCGAGCACGACCAGACCGCGCGGCGTGCCACCGGCGTCGAGGAACTCGACGGACAGGCGGGCGCCGTCCTGTTGCGAGGCGTAGCCGCCGAGCCAGGCGGAGACCTCGAACTGAGACGCGCGACGCGGCAGCGCCACGTTCTGCCGCAGGGTGCTCAGGGGTGTGTCGCCGCCGCCGAAGAACGCGGCGCCGCGGTGAGCGGGTCCGGGATCGCCGGGGCCCGGATACCCCTGACCCGTGTCGTACCGCAGCACGACGGGAGCGCCCGCGACGGTGAGCCAGCCGGTCAGGCCCTGCTCGGCATCGCCGTTGAGGATGAGTTCGGTCATGCGCCCGATCCGAGCAAGCGGGGCTTGCGCGGGCAAGGCACGGGGCCGAACGCGGTGTGAACGGATGGCCACAAGGGCCGGTTGGGGGCCTCACGAGGTCCTCACCGCTGCCCCAGGAGGATGATGGTGACAGAACGGACCGTATGAGAACGCCCACTGGGTAGTCGCCGGGCCGCGCGGCTCGTATCCTGGAGGGTGACGTCCCCAGGGTGGGTCGTCCGCCGGGTTCGGCGGAAACCGAGAACACCCGGCGCCCGCGACCGCTGTGCCGGAGGAGGAACGATGCCACTCTCCGAGCACGAGCAGCGACTGCTCGACCAGATCGAGCGCGCGCTCTACGCCGAAGACCCGAAGTTCGCATCCACCGTACGAGGCGCCAAGTTGCGGCGGCCGTCCAAGCGGCG
>JASLAV010000023.1 GCA_030146905.1 Lentzea sp.
GTCCGAGTGGCTGCTGGAGCGTGACCTGCCCTACCGGTCGAGCGTCGAGAAGGCGTACTCGACCGACGCGAACATCTGGGGCGCGACGCACGAGGCCAAGTCGCTCGAGCTGCTCAACGAGGGCATCGAGATCGTCGAGCCCATCATGGGCGTCAAGTTCTGGGACCCGTCGGTCGAAATCGCGGCCGAGGACGTCACCATCGGCTTCGACCAGGGCCGTCCCGTCACGATCAACGGCAAGGAGTTCGGCAGCGCCGTCGACCTCGTGCTGGAGGCCAACGCCATCGGCGGCCGCCACGGTCTCGGCATGTCCGACCAGATCGAGAACCGCATCATCGAGGCCAAGAGCCGCGGCATCTACGAGGCGCCCGGCATGGCGTTGCTCCACATCGCCTACGACCGCCTCGTGAACGCGATCCACAACGAGGACACCGTCGCCTCGTACCACAACGAGGGCCGCAAGCTCGGCCGTCTGCTGTACGAGGGCCGCTGGCTCGACCCGCAGTCGCTGATGCTGCGCGAGGCGCTGCAGCGCTGGGTCGGCTCCGCCGTCACCGGCGAGGTCACGCTGCGGCTGCGCAGGGGCGACGACTACTCGATCCTCGACACGTCCGGCCCGGCGTTCAGCTACCACCCGGACAAGCTGTCGATGGAGCGCACCGAGGACTCGGCGTTCGGTCCCGTCGACCGCATCGGCCAGCTGACCATGCGCAACCTCGACATCGCCGACTCGCGGGCCAAGCTGGAGCTCTTCGCGGGCCTCGGCATGGTCGGCACCCGTCAGTCGGCGCTCATCTCGGCCCAGGTCGAGCCGACGAAGCTGATCGGCGACGTGCCCGACGGCGGCGCCGAGGTCATCGCCTCGCGCGGTGAGGTCTCGGAGACCGACGCACTGCTCGACGCCGCGGCGATCGAGTCGGGAACCGACTGACGACGGAGCGTGGAAGCGGGGGCGGGCGGGGTGATCATCCCGCCCGCCCCCGTCCGCGTCAGGTCTGCGGCCACATCGAGTAGATGACGTTGTCCTCGTCGGCGCACACGACCTGGGGCATGAGGCCCTCCTGCACCTGGTTGCACGACATCGGCCCGATCTCGACCGGCGGCAGGCCGAGCTTCGGCTCGGAACGTTCGGCGTAGTAGTCGACCAGCACGGCTGCGGCCTGGTCGCAGTTCAGCCTGCCCTTCGGGGTCTCGACGACGACGGCCAGCATCGGCTTGCCGAGGGCGCCGGTGAAGGGCCGGTCGCAGAACTGCGAGGGCAGGCCCTCGTACTGCTCGGGAGGCACGCCGTCCAGGGCGGTGATCCCCGCTGTCGTGGTGGTCGGTGCCGGCGGCCGGGTCGTCTGCTGCTCGTCGGTCGCCGAAGCGGTCGCCGGCGTGGTGTCCGCTCCGGTACCGGAACCGGTGACCTCCGAGGTGCAGCCCGCCGCGAGGACGGCGAGCAGCACGGGTGCGATCAAGAACCTCATGCCTGCGGGGTCGGTCCCGGCCTCTCCATCGTTACCCCGCCGCGAGCGCCCGGCGGCTAGCCTTGTCGCTTGTGTCAGAGGAGAACCGGGCGCGGCCCGCGGTGTTGCTGAACCCCCTGGAAGGCGACCCGACGGACGCCGACAGCCACATCGGCGGCCCGGTGCTGTGGCCGATCGACGAACCGTGGCCCTGGTGCGACGGCACGGCCCACGACCCGGAGAGCGGTGGCGAGCCGTTCGTCGGTGCCGTGCAGCTCTACCGGCGGGACTTCCCGGAGCTGCCGTTCCCCGAGGGCACCGACCTGCTCCAGGTGTTCCTGTGCACGCTCCACCACACCCTCCCGCACGCCTACGGCCCGGACGTGCGCCTGGTGTGGCGCGACTCCACGACGGTGTTCGAGCTGATCGAGGAGGAACCGCAGCCCTCGGTGCAGGAGGAGCTCTACATCCCGACGGTCAACGTGCTCGAACCGATCCGGTACACCGAGCACGCCACCAAGGTCTCCGCCGGCACGAAGATCGGCGGCTGGACCCCGTGGTGGCAGACCGGCCCGGTCGAGTTCGACTGTCCCGAATGCGGCTCCGCGCAACGCCAGACGCTGTCGCTGGCGACGCACGAGCCGTCCGGTGACGACGTCGAGTGGGCGTTCGGGCGTGAGGGGAACCTGAACGTCCTCACGTGCGAGGCCGACGTCCGGCACCCCGTCACCGTGCACGTCGACTGAGCGCCGCCACTCCCGCCAGCAGCACGAGCAGGATCCCGGCGAACCACGCCATGACGGTCGCCGGGGCGAGGGACCGCGTCGCGAGACCGATCGACAACGACGCCACGCTCATCCCGACGTAGGCGATGAAGAACAGGCTCGCCAGCGCCTCACCGCGCTTCTCGGGCGCCGCCATCGCCGCGACCGCTCCGACCGAGGTCTTGAACTGCACGCCGGCGCCGACACCCGCGATCGCGCCGCCGGCGAGGAACAGCGGGAAGCTCGTCGCGTACATCCCGGCCACCACGAGCAGCACGCCCGCCGCCTGCGCGCCGAGGCCCAGGGCACGCCGGACCGGCAGGGGCAGCGAGCCCGTCACGGTCTGGGCGAGCGCGGCACCGCCGAACACGACGAAGACCACGAGACCGGCCAGCGTCCGCGACGGGTGGTGCAGCTCGCCCGCCACGAAGCCGGGGGAGACCGACGTGAACACGCCGAACACCGCGAACGAGCAGAACGCGCCCGCGGCCGCGGCGAGGTAGCCCGTGCGGTCGCCGTGGTCGACGCCGATCCGTTGTGGACGGTACGAGAACTGGCGCCGCACCACGGTTTCGGGCGTCAGGGCGATCGCGGCGATGGCGACGGCGAGCAGGACGGCCAGCACGACGTACGGGGTGCTCAGCGGCGACGGCGCGTACTGGGCGAGTACTCCGGCGACCAGTGCGCCGACACCGAGGCCACCGATGTTGACGGCGGTGGAGACGATCTCGAACCGGCGTGACGACGCGCCGGGGCGGTGCCGCGCGTGCAGGTCGTAGAGGTAGGCGGTGGCGGTCGCGGCGATCATGCCGACGCCCAGGCCGTTGACGACGCGGGCCACGACCAGCACCGGGAGTGACGTGCTGGTCAGGAAGAGCAGGGCGGAGACGACCTCCAGGCCGAGCGCCGGGATGAGGACCACCTTGCGGCCGACCCAGTCCGAGATGTGGCCCGCGAGCACGAGGCTGATCACGACACCGAGCGCGAACGCGGCGAAGACGACGGTGATGGCGAACGTGGAGAAGCCCTCACGGGCCACGTAGAGGGGGAAGAGCGGGGCGGGGACGGTCGAGTAGGCCATCGCGACCAGGAACGTGGCGGCCACGGCCCAGAAGCCACGGCCGTGGCGCCTGCTGGTGGTGGGTCGCTGGGCGACCGGTGAGTCGACGAGCACGGACATGCCACCACAGTGCGCCCGGAGATCCATCACGTCCAACGAAAGTTGGAGCTGACGATCATCACTTCCTGAGATACTCGCTGGTGTGGATCTCCGTCAGCTGGAGTACTTCGTCGCGGTCGTGGAAGAGGGCAACTTCACGCGTGCCGCCGCCCGCGTGCACGTGGTGCAGTCCGCGGTCTCGGCCGCGATCAAGACCCTGGAACGCGAGCTCGGCGCCGTCCTGCTGGAACGCAGCTCCAAGAGGGTCGCGCTGACCGGCGCGGGTGAGGCGCTCCTGCCGAAGGCCAGGGCCGTGCTGGACGCGGCGGACGAGGCGAGGGAGGCCGTCGCGCAGGTGGAGGGCGGCCTGACGGGCACCGTCCGGGTCGGCACGCTGACCGCGATGACCCTGATCGACCTGCCGGCGCTCCTCGGCGAGTTCCACCGCCGCCATCCGGGTGTGCTGGTGCGCACGAGCGCGGCGACCTCGGGGTCGCAGGGGCTCGTCGAGCAACTGCTGGACCGCAGGCTCGACCTCTCCTTCGTGTCGCTGCCGGGCGAGGTGCCGGACGGGATCGTCCTCGACGACCTGGCGCACTCGGTGATGGACCTCGTCGTGCCGCACGGCCACCCGCTGGCCGCGAGGACCGAGGTGCCCATCGGCGACCTCGCCGGCATGGACTTCATCGACTCACCACTGGGCTACGGCAACCGGGCCGTGGTGGACAGGGCGTTCGCCGCCGGCGCCGTGCCCCGCCGCGTGACGCTGGAGATGTCCGACATCTTCACCGGCGTCGACTACGTGAGGCACGGCCTCGGCATCGCACTGCTGCCCGGCTACGTCCTGCGCGGCGCGGAAGGCGTGACGACGCTGAGGGTGACCGGCGCCGACCTGCGGTGGCCGCTGGGACTCGCGCGCCCGGCCGGCCGCACACCGAGTGCGGCGGCCAGGGCGTTGATCGAGGTGGTGCACGAGGTGTTCAGGGCGGACTGACGTCAGCGCGCGCAGGTGAAGCTCGAGGCGTTGTCGAGGTCACCCGCGCGGTACCGCGGCCAGGCCGGGTACTCGCACAGCGGACGGGTGCGGTCGTGGGTGATGTCGGTGACGACCGGGCGTTCCGGCGACCGTCCACTGTCGACCCAGCGTTCGATGGCGGTCAGCGAGTCCCACCCCGCGGCGAACGCCGGCGTGCCGAAGTTCGCGTGGTTGGCCCCCGGCACGAGGTAGTACCGCAGGAACTGCTGCGTGGTGGCCGGTCCCAGCAGGTCGCGCACGCGCTCGTAGTAGTCGTTCGTCGAGCGGTGGGAGACCAGCTCGTCCGCGTTGCCGTGCAGCAGGAGCAGCTTGCCGCCGGAACGCGCGAACGGGCGGAGGTCGACGTTGTTGCGGTCCTGGATCGTGGAGAGGTGGCTGATCCGGTCGAGCCACTTGCCGGGACGCCGGGGATCGAGGTCGAGGGAGTTGAACGAGGGGTCGCGGGTCAGGAAGTGCTTGACCCACTGGTCCCAGTACTGCATCCCGTAACCGGCGGTGGCCGGCATGGGGTTGGCCGGCGCGGTCGTGCCGAACCCGAGGAACGGCGTCCGCATGTCCGCGCCCGAGAGGAACGGGAAACCGGGGTACTGGGTCTCGCCGCTGGCGACCTCGTACGGCCACCGGAACGGTGTGGACATGGCCTTCACGGCCTCGATCTGCGGATCGGACAGGCAACCGGGACCGGTGTCGGCGCCGCCGGGGCAGCGCAGCACCCGGGGATCCAACTGGCAGCGCGGGTTCGAGACGACGCCGTCCACGACGCCGTCCGACGCGTCGCAGGCGTTGATGGCGCTGGTGTACAACAGGGTCTGCTTCTCGGGACCGGGGAACGCGCCGGGGCGGGACAGGACGTGCGTCAGGTACCCCAGGTCGAGGACCTCGGCGAGGTTGTTCCACGCGGGGTAGCCCGAGATCACGCCGTCGAACGCCCGCGGCCACCGCTGGGCGACGATGAGGGCTTCACGGCCGCCCGTCGAGCCACCGGCGAAGAGGGTCTGCTCCGGCGTGCGGCCGTAGGCCCGCCGGATGAGGAACAGGCTGGCGTCGTGCGTCTTCTTCAGCGCGTCGCCGGCGGCGAAGTTCCTCACCGCCTCGTCGTTCACGCCGAACGAGCCGTCCAGCGACGGAACCGTCCCCGCGCCCTGCTGGTGGCCGGAGTCGCTGGCGAACGTCGCGTACCGCCTGGCCAGCGGCGCCGCCGCGTCCGCAGCGGCGAACGGCACGTTCCCGGTCAGCGCCGGGATGGTGCCGTTGTAGCCGCCGCCACCGAACATCAGCCCCTTGCGGTTCCAGCCGTTCGGCAGGGCGACGCGCATCTTGATGGCGGGCGCCGCCTTGTCGACCGGGTGCAGGTCGGCGTCGACCTGGCAGTACTCGATCGTCTGTCCACTCACGACAGCGGTCGTCGTGACGGCGGCCGTGACGCGCCCGCCGGTGGTCGGCAGGCTCATGACGGAGGCCGGGATCCTCGTGCCGTTCAGCCCCGCGCAGTCCGGCACGGTCCTGGGCGGGGTCGACGCCGTGGCGGGGTCGACCCCGAGCAGCAGGACCGCGGTCGCCAGCACAGCGAGACGACGGGCTCTCACACGTGTACTCACGTCAGTCGGCCTTTCAGCGGTAGAGGTGCGTGCCGGGGATGGCCTGCGGGTCCTCGCGGATCTCCGCGGGGTTCGTCTCCGGCAGGAACCACGCGCTGACGAAGGTGATCAGGCCCATGAGCGTGATGTAGGCGGCGACGGGCACGGTGCTGCCGGTCTCCGCGATGAGCGCCGTCATGAGGAACGGCGTGCCACCGCTGATGATGATCGCGGAGAGCTGGTAGGACAGCGACGCGCCGGAGTAGCGGACGTTGGGCGCGAACAGCTCGCCGAGGAAGCTCGCGATCGGGCCGTACGTCAGGCACTGGAAGGTGAAGCCGACGACGACGGCGACGAAGATCAGTGGCAGTGACGCGGTGTTGACGAGACCGAAGTAGGGGAAGGCCCAGACCGCGACCCCCAGCCCGCCGACGAGGATCAACGGCCGGCGCCCGATCTTGTCGGAGACGTGGCCCGCCCAGGGCAGGACCGCGAGCATCGCCACGGAACTCAGCAGCACCACCGCCAGCAGGGGAGTGCGGTCGAGCTTGAGAGAAGTGGTGCCGTAGTTCAGGAGACCGGCGATGCTGACGTAGAAGAGGCTGTTGGTCGCCGACAGGATGCCGCAGCCCAGCAGGATCGTCACCCACCTGGTCCGGATCACGCTCGCCAGCGGAGCCCGCACCACCGCGCGCTCGGGTCGTGCCACCTCCTTCTGCAGCTCGCGGAACTCCGGCGTGTCCTCCACCTTGGACTGGATGTAGAGGACGACCGCGAACATCACGATGCTGACCAGGAACGGGATCCGCCAGCCCCAGCTGAGGAACGCGTCGTTCGGCATCAGCGCGCTGGCCGCCACGAAGATCAGGTTCGAGATGATCACGGCGACGAACACGCTGGTCTGGCCGAACGTCCCGGCGAACCCGCGCCGCTTGGGACTCGCGGACTCGGTGAGCAGCAGCATGATGCCGCCCCACTGGCCGCCGGCCGCGATGCCCTGGAGGAACCGCAGCGTCACGAGCAGGATCGGGGCCAGCGCGCCGACGCTCGACGCGCTCGGCAGGCAGCCGATCAGGAACGTCGCGGCCCCCATGAGTGCGAGGCACGTGACGACGACCGGCTTGCGCCCGTACTTGTCACCGAAGTGCCCCGCGAGCACGCCGCCGATCGGGCGCGCCACGAACCCCGCCCAGAACGTGCTGAAGGCGAGCAGGGTCCCGGTCAGCGCCGAGGCCTCCGGGAAGAACACCTTGGGGAACACCAGCGCGGCCGCGGTGCCGTAGAGGAAGAAGTCGTACCACTCGATCGAGCTCCCGATCAGCCCCACGGTCAGCAGCTTGCGGAAAGCGCGGCGACGGGTCGTGGACGTGGCGGCGCCGGACTGCGCGGACTGCTCGTCGGGCTGGGCCAGAGGGGTTGCCATACATGCCGCCTTCGTCGATGAACCGGCAGGTGATGACGGGTAATGCTAGGGCGGCACCCCCGAGGGGTTGAGGTCTGGATCACACACGCCTTTCACCGATTCGGTGGGGCTTTCTTCCACCGGCGGCTGGGGAAGAATGGCGACCGTGACCCCCGACCCGACTGACGAACCGGATTCGCACGCGCTCGTGCGCCGGCAGCGCGAGCTGGCGTCGTTGTACGCGACGGCCAAGTCGCTCACCGCGCTCGGCGAGCTCGACGACGTGCTGCAGTCGATCGTCCGCCACGCCCACGACCTGATGGGCACGGACTTCACCTACCTCTCGCTGGTCGAGGACGGCAGGCTGTCGGCCAGGGCGGCGGAGGGCACGATCTCGGCCGCCTTCCTCAGCGCGACCATCCCGTCGGGCGTGGGGCTCGGCGGCAAGGTCCTGGCCACCCGCCGCCCGCAGTGGGTGCGCAACTACGCCGCCTCGACCCTCATCGACCACGACGCGAACTTCGACCGCCTGGTCGTCACCGAGGACCTCGTCGCGCTCCTCGGTGTGCCGCTGGTGATCAGGGACGAGGTGGTGGGGGCGCTGTTCGCCGCCGACCGCTCGGAGCGGTCGTTCCACCCCGGCGAGATCGCGCTGCTGAGCGCGTTCGCCGACCACGCGGCGGTGGCGCTCGACAACGCCCGCCTCTACGAGGAGAGCCGCACCGCTCTGCAGGAGCTGCAGGGCGCGTACCGCAAGATCGAAGAGCACGTGGCCGTCGTCGAACGGGCGCAGGCGATCCACGAGGCGCTGACCGGTGTGGTGCTGGAGGGCGGCACACCGGACGACGTCGCCGAGCTCCTCGCCGAGCAGCTCGGCGGCACCGTCACGCTGCTCGACAGGGCGGACGCCGCAGCCGGCCGTTCGGGCCGCGTGACGACCTCGGTCGACTCCGGGGGGACCGCCCGCAGCGTGGCGCCGATCCAGGCGGGCGACAGCCACCTGGGCGCGCTCGCGTGGAGCAGGAAGGCGGGCGCCGAGCACGGCGTCTCCGACGACATGGACCTGCGCACCCTCGAACGGGCCACCCACATCCTGGGGTTGCTCATCCTCAAGGAACGGGCGGTCGCCGAGGCCAGCGAGCGGCTGAGCGGAGAGCTGCTGACCGAGCTCATGGTCGGCGGTCCCGGGATCAGCCCGGCCCAGCGGGCCCGCACCCGTGCCCGCAACATCGACGCCGACCGGCTGACCCTGGTCGTCGTCGCCGAGTCGCCCGCGTCGTCCTCGACCGACCTCGTGCGGCACCTGCACGACATCGCCAGGGACTGCTCGGGACTGGCGGGCGAACACCTGGGCAGGGCCACGATGATCGTGCCCAGCACCGACGACGACCAGACCGTCGCCGAGGTCCACCGCCGGCTGCGCCGCGCCCTCGGCGGTCCCGTCGCCGTCGTGGGGGAGCGGGCGGTCGGCCACGACTGGTCGCGCGCGTTCTCGCTGGCCGGCCGCTGCGGCGCGGTCATGCGGGCGCTCGGGCACACCGACCTGGGCGCCACGACGGGCAGGTACGCCCTCTACGCGATGATCTTCGACGCCGACCGGGTCCGCGAGCTCGACCGCTTCCTGGCCGCCTCCGTGGGCCCGCTCGTCGACTACGACGAGCGCCGCGGCACCGATCTCGTCGGAACCCTCAGCGCCTACTACGGCCACCGCGCCAACGTCGCGGCGACCGCCAGGGCGTTGCACGTGCACGTCAACACGCTGCTCAAGCGGCTGGACCGGGTGAGCGAGGTCCTCGGCGTCGACTGGCGCACCGAGAACGACCTGGAACTGCAGCTGGGGCTGCAGCTCTACCGGCTCAGGTCGGTCGTCTGAGCGGTCCGCGACGGCTCACGGGCGGCTGAGCCCCACGCCCGGCGAGGTGATCAGTAGGGTGGGCGACCCCCGCGCGCCTCCCGGAGGAGATCAGATGATCCGCGTGCTCATCGCCGACGACCAGCCGCTGGTGCGTGCCGGTCTGGCGGCGCTGCTCGCCGCCGAGCCCGGCATCGAGGTGGCCGGTGTGGCCGCGGACGGCTCCGAGGCGCTCGCGATGGCGCTCGACCTCGTGCCGGACGTGGCCTGCCTCGACGTCCGGATGCCCGGCCGCAGCGGCATCGACGTCGCGCGGGTGTTGTGCGCGCCGGACGCCGACCCGCAGGTGCCGGTGCTCGTGCTCACGACCTTCGACCTCGACGACTACGTGTTCGGGGCGTTGGAGGCGGGCGTGTCGGGGTTCCTGCTCAAGGACTCCGAACCGGACGACATCGTCCACGCGGTGCGGCAGGTGGCCGCCGGTCTGGGCACGATCGACCAGACGCTGACCCGCCGCATCCTGCGCGAGTTCGTGCACCGCCGCCGTCTGCAGCCGGTCACCGGGCGGCGGGCAGAGGAGCTGCTCACGCCCCGCGAGCACGAGATCCTGCTGCTGCTCGCCCAGGGAATGTCCAACGACGACATCGCCCGCAGCCTGGTCGTGGAGGTGTCGACGGTGAAGTCGCACCTGGCCAGGATCCTGCCCAAGCTGGGGGTGACCTCCCGGCTGCAGGCCGTCGTCTGGGCTTACCAGAACCACGTCGTCACCGTCCCCGATCCGGTGACGCCCTGACCTGGTTCAGTCGGCCGGTGGGCGGTAGCCGAGCCGTCCGCGGGTGCCGAGCAGGACCAGGACCGCGACGACGACGGAGCCGGTCGCCATGGCCTGCATCGCCCGGTCGCCGTCGATCGACGGGAACATCTCCAGCCACATGATCGAGGCGAAGTTGTTCACGCTGACGTGCAGCAGCATCGCCAGCGGAAGGCTTTCCCCGGTGCTGTTGAACACCCACGTCATGACCACGTTGAACGCGAGGCAGAACACCACGAACGAGGCCAGGCGGGTCCAGTCCGCGTCCGGCCAGCCGCCCCACTCGGTCAGGAACAGCGGCAGGTGCCACGAGGCCCAGATCGGACCGAGGATCATCGTTCCGGTCAGCGGCCCGAACCGGCGCTGCATCCGGGGCAGCGCGAAGTCCCGCCAGCCCGGTTCCTCCGCGAGTCCCGTGGTGACCATCTGGAGCAGTAGGGCCGGGACGTAGGCGGCCACCGCCATCATCGAGGGCGCCGTGATCCGTCCGCCCGAGATCGCGAGCCCCGTCAGCAGCATCGCGACCGGCACCCCCAGCAGCGAGACCGCGTACCAGTGCCACCGGACCCGCCAGCGCCACATCCGGGCCGCCCAGCGCCGCAGCCCTGCCCGCCCGTCGGCGAGCGCGGTGACCACCAGGGCCGAGACGATCGGGCCGAGGTAGGCGCCGGGCAGCACCCCGGTGAACTGGCTGGTCCC